>JAAYUJ010000074.1 GCA_012517775.1 Deltaproteobacteria bacterium | reverse complement strand
GTGACACTACCCTCTGAAGTGAGCCAAAATTAAGAACCCTTCCTCTCGGAGTCAATCAAACAGGGTTTTTTTGGTTGTTTCGCTGCCTCGCGATGAGGTAATCTCATCGCTATCTGAGCGATTTGAGTATTGACGTCTGCTTCAGTCGGGCATGAGCCTTGTCATCTGCGTTCCAGGTTTTCCGAAGGAGATCCGCGGGGACGGAGGCTTATCTCCCTGGGGCAGCAGGGCGCGTTCGATACATGTTTTTCTGCGTAATCGCTCAATATGGTCTCAATTGAATCTGCAATAGCAGGGTCCTGCAGGGGGAAAGCAACCCGTGTAGAGATGTTCTGCCTGTTTCAATCACACGGGATGCGTTCGGTCTTTTTCTGAGTTTTTGTTAACATGGAATTTGGAGGGTTTCATGAGTAAGCCGTTTGAGGTGGGGATGACCCATGAACTGAAAATCAAGACACTTCCTGAACACTCTGCTCAAGTCTTCTATCCCAATCTGCCTGATGTATTCGCTACTCCGTTCCTCGCGGGACTCATGGAACGAGTGTCCGCGGAGTTGATGCATGAGCATCTGCAGCCCGGCGAACAGTCCGTTGGCATATCCATGAACCTGAAGCACACGGCTGCGACACCCCTCGGCATGGAAGTGAGAATCAGGACGGAAATCGTCGCCGTAGAAGGCCGAAAGCTCACCTTCCAGTTGGAAGCGTTTGACGAAGCCGAGAAGATCGGGGAAGCCTCCCATGAGAGATTTGTCATTCAGGCCGATAAATTCAACGCCCGCGTTCAGGAAAAGGCGAAGAAAAAACCATAGCCGGCCTGGATGAAGATTATTTCGCCGAGGCATTCGGCGTTCACGTCACGGGGTTCGCTCGACTTTCCTGACCACCTGCTGTAGCGGCGGATGTGCCGGCCACAGTGTGCATGAGGGGAGTGCATCATGGGATTAAATGGTCTTTCCGCTTTTTTCAGCCCTTCCAGCGTTGCTGTCATAGGAGCTTCGGAGGCTGCAGGCAAGCTCGGAAACGAGATCTTGAAGAATCTCCGCGACGGCGGTTTCCCGGGGCCGCTCTATCCGATCAACCCAAAGAGTCCCTCCATCCTGGGGTTAACGTGTTACAGGAATGTCAAGGAGATCCCCGGAGAGGTGGATTTGGCGGTGATCATCATTCCTGCGCGCTTCGTACCGCAGGCAATTCAGGACTGCGGCGAGAAGCGCATCAAGGGGGCGGTGGTCATTACCGGGGGGTTCAGTGAAGCCGGAGCAGAGGGGGCGGAGCTGCAGGAACAGGTCGTCGAGGTCGCTCGCCGGCAGGGTGTCCGGGTCATTGGACCCAATTGTCAGGGTGTCAACAACCCGTACCATCCGATTTGCGCGTCCTGGCCTTTGCTGACCCGGAAAGGCAGGGTTGCCGTCATCAGTCAGAGCGGTACGGTGGGAGCGGCCATGATGGACTGGTTCTCCTATGAGGATCTGGGGGTCTCAACCTTTGTGAGCCTGGGGAACAGGGCCGATGTGGATGAAACGGACCTCATCGAATATTTCGAAAATGACCCCAACACGAGTGTGATCGCTGCATATTTGGAAGGAATCAAGGACCCTTTGCGTTTTCAGAGGGTCCTGCAATCCATGGAGAAGCCCCTGGTTGTTTTGAAATCAGGGAGAACGCCGAAAGGGAAAGTTGCCGCGGAATCACACACCAAGTCCCTGGCAGGGTCGGATGCCCTTTATTCTTCCCTCTTCCAGCGATACGGAGTCATACGGGCGGATACCATCGAGGAATTCTATGATTTCGCCAAGGGTTTGGCCTACCTGGAGCCTCCCAAAGGGAACAGGATCCTCTTTGTCACAACTTCCGGCGGGGCTGCGATTCTCGCCACGGATGCCGCTGAAAAGGCGGGGATCGATGTTTCGCCTCTTCCCCCGGATCTTGCCGCAAAGTTAGAGGGTGTTATTCCCCCTCACGCCATTCGCGGGAACCCACTTGATCTTACCGGTGACGCCAATGCCAGGATGTTCAGTGAAGTGATCGAAAGGGCCCGCCCCTATTATGACACGCTGGGCGTCATATTCGGAGACCCGATTGTGGATGCGTCCCAGGTGGTCACACCGGGGGGCAATGAGCTTGTCATCTTCCTCGGCGGGGCGGAGGTGGAGCGGGAAGAACGAAAAAAAATGCACCAGCGCGGGATTCCTGTGTATCCGACCCCCGAGCGGGGGATTCGCGCATTGGCTCAGCTGATTCCTCCGGCGAACAGGGGTGAGAAGGCGTCCTACACCTTTCCCGCTGCAACCGGACGATCACAGTTGAGCTTCTTCGAAAGCCTCAGCTTTCTCAAGGCTGAGGGGTTTGACTGCATCATCAGCCGGGCTGCCGACAGTCCCGGCAAAGCGGTTCACATGGCTCACCAGATGGGTTTCCCCGTCTGTATCAAGATCGATTCTCCGGACATTCTCCACAAGTCCGATTCCGGCGGCGTGCGCCTCAATATTCAATCCGCCCAGGGATTGAGGAACGCTTACGAGCAAATGATGGGAAGAGTCCGGGAGCATTCGCCCGAGGCCAGAATCAATGGAGTGGTGGTCAGTGCCATGGCCGCTCCGGGATTGGAGCTCATCATGGGGATGAGTCGCGACCCGCAGTTCGGGCCTGTCATCCTGTTCGGGCTGGGTGGAGTGGCGGTTGAGCTTTTCCGAGATGTGACACTGCGCCTCCTGCCCCTCACCAGGGAGGACGCTCTGGAAATGCTGGGGGAAATCAAGGCTGCTCCGTTGCTGAAAGGCTACCGCGGTCAGAAGACGGTGGATGAGGGAGCGATAGTGGATGGGTTGCTCAAGCTCGCTCAGATAGCAGATGAGCATCCGGAGATCGTGGAAATCGACCTGAATCCGGTTGTGGCCTACCCGGAAGGAATTGTGGTGGTCGACGCGCGCATTTTGCAAGGTTAACGGCTTTCGGCAAGGGAGGTTCCGGATGCAACTTCTCAATAAGTCCAGGTAACGACTGCTTTGTAGGTCGGGTTTCCATACCCGACACCGTGGCGCAAAGGCTGTCGGGATTGGAATCCCGACCTACTTATTGAGAAAGTACTTCCGGATACGGTAATCTCTTGGCTGCTTTTCTTTTTTCCGTCTTCTCACCTGGAAAGGTCCGGTTTCAGCTCCGGGGGAAGGCGGTTTTTTTTGGCAATCAATAGATTACAACTTCAGCGGTGTCTCTCTATACTTGTTGAGATGTCACCGATCTGCCGCATGCCAATTCTTCGCAGCGTGTGCATTCTTTCTCACGCCGAATGACGGGGCGGCAGCCATGGCGAAGGGGTGTGAGAATGCTTATGAAATGGGAGCCGTGACGAAGGAGACAGGATGGGGAAAATCGTTGCCATATACGGAAGTCCTCGTCGCAGGGGCAATACGGGTCTGCTCCTGAGCCGCGCTGTGGATGGTGCGCGCGACATGGGTGCTGAGGTGGTTGAAGTGGTCCTCCGGGAGTTGAAAATCTCTCCCTGCCTGGAAATCTATGGATGCAGGGAGAAAGGCCGATGTGCCATTCAGGATGACTTTCAAAGGCTCCACGACCTCTTTTTGGAATGCGCCGGGCTCATCCTCGCTTCTCCCATCTTCTTCTACACCGTGAGTGCTCATACGAAGGCCATGGTGGATCGTTGTCAGGCCCTTTGGGTCAAGAAGCACTGGATCGACAAGGTTCCTTTCGGTAGGTTCCAGCCACGGGGGAAAGGGCTATTCATATCCGTGGGGGCCACGCGGGGGAAGAAGCTCTTCGACGGCGCCCTCCTCACGGTGAAGTATTTTCTGGAGACTCTCGACCTGGAGCTCTGGAAGTCGCTTCTCTATCGGGGACTGGACTTTGAAGGGGATGTTCTGAAGCATCCGGAATACCTCGAGGAGGCTTTTCACTCAGGGAGAGAGCTTGCCGAGGCAATTATGGACAAGAACACGCTACGGGACGGATAAGTGAAGAGAGGCTTCTTTTCTCATGGAGGATTTGACGAGGGACAAGCCGGGGGGGCGAGTCCATGGGTGTCGTTCGCCCTATTAATACCTTACTTCAAGCGTTATGCGATGAGGGTTCTTGGTGGGCTCCTGACCCTCATCGTCGTCGATACCTGCCAGCTCATCATTCCGAGAATCATCAAGTGGGCGGTGGATGACCTCCAGAAGGGTACGGCGACTCCTGCCCTCCTTGCCCGGTATGCAGGGTATATTATCATTTTCGCCATTCTCATAGGCGTCCTTCGCTACTTCTGGCGAGAGCTGCTTCTCGGGTTCTCACGCCTTTTGGAAAGTCATCTCAGGGACCGCATTTTCTCCCACACTCTGACATTGGATCGGTCCTTCTTCCAACGCAAGACGACCGGTGAGATCATGGCCCTTACCACCAATGACCTCTCCTCCGTCCAACTGGCGACCGGGATGGGCCTGGTGGCTTTTGTCGACGCCTGTTTCATGGGACTGGCAGCCGTCGGGTTCATGGCGTACATCAACCCGACACTCACTCTCATTGCCATTGCTCCCATGCCTTTTCTCGCCGTCTTCACCCGTATTCTCTCCTCCAGGTTGCACAATCGTTTTAAGAAGGTCCAGGAGCAGTTTGCAGCCATGACGGAGTTTGCCCGGTCCACCCTTTCCTCCATCAGACTCATCAAGGCTTATAACCAGGAACCTCGGCAGAGTGAGCGCTTTGACGCCATGGGCCGAACGTATGTGAAGGACAATCTGAGGCTTTCGGCCATCTACGGCACCCTCTTTCCCATTTCAGGTCTGGTGGGCAATGTGAGCATGCTGCTGGTTCTGTATTTTGGTGGCCGACTGACGATCCAGGGGGTGATCACCGCCGGGGATCTGGTAGCGTTCATCAGTTACCTCTTTTTGATGACCTGGCCCATGATGGCCATAGGATGGGTAGCAGACCTGTTTCAACGAGGCATCACCTCCCTGCACCGGATCGATGGTCTGCTGCGGGAAAGGTCGAGTCTCGTCAATTCGGCTGTCGGGGAAGACTTGCCGGCTTCGTTTGGAAAGGGACAGATTCTCATCAAGGATCTCTCTTTCTATTATCCCTCGCAGCAGACACCGAGTGTGAGCCGCATTCGCCTGGGGATCCCAGCCGGCCGTTTTCTGGGGATCGTAGGGAGGACGGGTTCCGGCAAGACGACCCTCTGCCACCTTCTTGCGCGATTCTACCCGGTAGAAGACGGTACCATCTTTTTCGACGGCATCGATGTGAATCGCATTCCTTTGGCCTCATTGCGTGGAGCCATTGCCTATGTGCCCCAGGAGGTCATCCTTTTTTCGGATACGATTGCTTTCAACATCACTCTGGGAAGACCGGATGCCTCCCAGGAGGAAATGGAAGCGGCTGCCAGGGCCGCTGCCATACATGAAGAGATCATGGCCATGAATGACGGGTACCAGACACGCATCGGGGAGCGCGGGGTAAAACTCTCAGGGGGTCAGCGCCAGCGGCTTGCCATAGCCCGTGCACTTCTCCTCGACCGACCCGTCATCATCATCGATGATGGACTCTCCGCGGTGGACATGGAAACGGAGCATGCCATCATCCGTTCCATCGCGGGTTACCTCAGAGGACGCACCTGCATCATAGTATCTCACCGGGTGGCTCCCCTCGCCGATGCTCAGGAGATTGTGGTCATGGAGGGGGGGAGTATTGTCGCCAGGGGCTCGCATAAGGATCTCATGGACAAGAATGCTTTCTACGCAACCATTTATCGCCAGCAGACCAGCAGTGTCCATGATACGCACGGGGCAGACGCTTCAGACCAGGTCATGAATTCGGGAACCGCTCATGCATCATAGTCAGGGATATCATGAGGAAGAATTCATGGGGCACATGGGAGATTTGCGGCTGTGGCGACATCTTCTGGGATTTATCCGTCCCAGATGGAAATGGATTGCCCTGGCGGTTGTGCTGTCGTTCATCATCACCGGCACCAGCCTGACTCTTCCTTACCTCGTTCAGCTGGGAATGGATGACTATATTATTTCCTCGAAGCTCCCCCTGGAAGAACGCTCCAGGGGTCTGGCCACGCTCTCCGCGATTTTCGTGGTGACGGTTCTGGTGGGTTTTATCACCAACTTTTTCCAGGTGGTTGTTCTCGAATATACCGGGCAAAACATCATGCATGCCCTCAGACAGCGCCTCTTTGGGCACATTCTCAGCTTAAACCTCTCCTTTTTTCACGGAAATCCCGTTGGTCGGATCGTAACCCGTTTGACCAATGACATTCAGAACATGTACGAAATGTTCACCTCGGTGATCGTCACCCTTTTCAACGATGGAGTGCGCATCGTCGGGATTCTCGGAATTCTCTTCTGGATGAACTGGCGTCTCGCGATTCTCCTGAGCTTCACTTTTCCCGTGATGATCCTGATCACCCTGTGGTTCGGACGTCTGAGCCGCAACGCATTCCGGCAAATCCGGGCGCACCTGGCCGGTATCAACGCTTTCATCCAGGAGGCGGTGACGGGCATATCCATTGTGCAGCTCTTCCTGCGGGAAAAGGACACCCACCGAAGGTTTGCCTCCCTGAATGAAGAATATCGTCGGTCTGCCTTCTATCAGATCCGTGTTTTCGGCGTCTTTGTGCCCCTTATCGAGGTTATGAGCTCCGTGAGCCTGGCCTTGATCATCTGGTACGGCGGAGGTGAGATTCTGCGGAACACCATGACCATTGGTATTCTCACCGCCTTCGTTTCGTATATGCGGCTCTTCTTCCAGCCCCTCCGGGAGCTTTCCCAAAAGTACACCATGGTACAATCGGCCATGGCCTCCGCAGAGCGGATATTCGGTCTTCTCGAGAACCGGGATATTCTGCCCCTTGCCGAGCATCCGCAGGTGCCCGGGCGAGTAAAGGGCGAGATTGAGTTTGAGAATGTGAGCTTTGGCTATGACGGAGAGAACCCTATCATCCATAATCTTTCCTTTCGGGTGAATCCCGGCGAGACCCTGGCAATCGTCGGGGCGACCGGTGCGGGAAAGACCACGGTGATCAGCCTCCTGGAAAGATTCTACGATGCGCAGAAAGGTGAAATCCGGCTGGACGGGGTTGATGTGCGCATCCTGGATCCCCTGTGGTTGAGACAGCAGATCGGCCTGGTGATGCAGGACGTCTTCATTGTGCCGGGTACTATTCGAGAGAACATCCTTCTGGACCGGGAATCGTCGGAGGAAGAGCTGGAGCGGCTGTTAGAGCTGGCTCAGCTTGCACAGCTGGTCGAGCGGCTGCCGGAAGGCCTCGAAACGCGCATTGGTGAGGGAGCCATGGACCTCTCCGTGGGCCAGAAACAGCTGCTTGCCTTTGCACGTGTTCTTGCCAGAGACCCCAGGGTATTGGTCCTCGACGAGGCCACAGCCAATGTGGATACAGAAACCGAGATGCTCATCGAACGAGCTATTCAGGCTGCACTGGCCAATCGCACGAGCATTGTCATCGCCCACCGCCTTTCCACCATTCGGCGAGCCCACCGTATTCTTGTTCTGGATCATGGAAGCATCGTTGAGGAGGGCAGCCACGATCAGCTCATGGCACAGCAGGGCCTCTACTACCACCTGCAGACCCTCCAGAACGGGAAGTTCACCGAGTCCGTGTCGGACTTCCCCAACGTTGCTCCCTCACAATGATTCGTATTTGAAGGTGAGACGATCGAGAATTGCCTATTCGGGGCTTTTCGGGCAGTCCTGCGTGTGGATCCCCTTCATGACCGAGATGAAATCAAGGTGCCTGCCTTTGACCTCAAGCAGATGTAGGCCAAGGGCTGGAAGTGAGCAAACAGAGCATCTCTTTCTTCTGGTGGGATATGGTTCGCATGCCTGCTCTATGGCCCTTGTCTGCGCTGATCATACTCAATCGCCTAGGAGAAGATTTGTCGGGCTGATGGGAAAGGGAGTGAATCTGCTTCCCGTGTGGCGCACATCGTGGCGGAACATGGGCCAGGAGGAATTTGCCAGGCCTCCCGAATTGCTGTAAATAGCGTATAGATTGCCGCTGTAATATTCCCCCACATAGACAGTGCCATCTTCTCCGATAGCCGGGGAAGAACTCACACTGCTGGATTCTCCTTGGGCAGCATTGAAATTCCATCTGATTTCGCCGCTGAGGGGATCGACGGCGTAGACCCAGCCGTCATCCGACCCAAAAACAATGGTGCCGTCCGCTGTCACCGCCGGTGAGGAAATCACACTTCCAAAGGTGGAGTATTCCCACCTTTTCGT
>JAAYUJ010000550.1 GCA_012517775.1 Deltaproteobacteria bacterium | reverse complement strand
GTGTCATAGTCGGCCCTGCTGATATATTGACCGTCGACCTCCGCGATCTGGCCTTCCTCTCCGGTTCTGAATCCACCCCATATGACAAATGAGACGATGATGAAACCAAATGCGACGATCATCAACCAGGATCGGGAATGTTTTCTGAGGAATTCGAGCATGACTTGATAAAGCCTCCTTCTCAACTTCGATGCCACCCGATGGACTGCAGGCGACCGTAGAATCAGCAGCACGGCAGAGGGCGCTTGAGCTCGTCAGATTGGTGGGAGGGGCCGATGTCCGCCCTCACCACGAAGTGCTAGGATGTCTCCAACGGTTCCGTGTGACGACGGCAAAACAGGATATAAACAATTGCTCCAACACAGGGCAGGGTAGCCACCAGGAAAAGCCATGCCATCTTCTGTCTTTGAGTGGCGAAACGGCGCTTGGGTATGTCCAGAATGGCCCAGAAGGTAGGAATTATTGGAACGGCAAAGAGTACCATTATGACCAGAAACTTGAAAAGCACCGTTCAGTCCTTCCTGCTCCCTGGAACAAGAGAGGCAATCTCCCTCGTTCGAGCCTCCAATTCCCCTCTCCTCTCATTCAAAATCTGGATGAGCGATTGCAGTTCCTCTTCCCACATGAGCCCAAGCCCTCGCTTGAGTGACTCTATAAACTTTTGCGTACGGTGCTGCAAGGATTTCTTGTACCGCCTGTAGAAGCGAAGACCAACCAGGGCAAGGAGGATGAGGTAACTCCCGAGGGCCGCGATTCCTTTCGGGCTGAAGAGAGTGAGAAGGACATCCGCGGCAAGATCCAGCAATGTACTCACATCGGGCGACCGGATGAAATCCCGCCAGGCCACATCTCCCGCCAATGCTACAAGGAAAAGCACAAACAGTCCGGTGTAAATCCCCATCTGAAGAAACTTGAAGCCTGCAGGTCCGGCAGATTTCTGATCCCGAAGGCGCATTGCCGTATATTCCCGAATTCTGCCCGCAAATTGTTGCCAGTCAGGTCCTGCTCGATTCATATCATCAAGTCTGGCAAGAACAGCTGCGGAAAGACCACGATGCAACAGCCGACGGACGATTCGGTCTTGCAGACGTTCCATCTGGCTTTGGAGCAGGAACGCAGCTCCCTCGTGCATCGGAGGGGGATCCCCGGACTCCACGGATTTTGACGTACTCGACCATTTCTGGAGGATTTGTACCGCCTGGGCCACCAGATATCCAGGACCCACCAGATGGGATGGATCTACAAGGAGATCAACGGTGACATTTCGAAATTGACCATCGAGCCAGAGATCCAGTGATTCCCTGCCTGCCGCCGCCCATTCCTCCCTCTCCCCTTCCAATTCTTTCACCAGCTCCACCAGGGCTTCCCGCATTTTCTCCAGGTGGAGGATCTCCCTATCCACAACCTGAAGGAACTGCCTCACCTCCACATCCAGATTAGCTGCCTTGATGGCTCTGACTTCCCTGGCATCTCGCAATTGAAAGATCTGATGCCTGAAATGGACGAATTGATTCCAGGGAGCCAGGCTGCCCAATGATTGGGATTCTGCGGCGGAAACGGCATAGATGAGGGGATGTGGTACTTCATTTTCCATAAGATAAGCCGTAAACCGGGCAATCACCTTTCCCAGTTCGCCATAGCCTGCTTCAATGGTTCGCCCTTCAAAGAGAAGGTCTGCTTTGTTCAGAACGAAGTAAAAATTCTGTCGGGCCTTGGGCACCTCCCTGAGAAAAGCGTAAAAACGGGCATCTGCATATTTCTCCGGAGAGGTCACCCAGACAATGACATCCAGGTGCTCCAGGAAATGGACGACCCGTTGCCGATGCTCTCCTGCGAGGCTGTCAAAATCAGGAAGATCACACAGGAGGATGTGCCGGATGAGATCAGCCCTGTGTGAGATTTCAAGCCAGAGATTGTCCAATGGCTGTCGATCGTGCGCCCCAGGACCCTTCGAATCCTCTCCTTTTTGATAGGAGATGGCCAGCGAAGGTGAAAGGGATCGTGGTGCACCCTCTCCTTGAAGGCGATCCGATTCGGAAAGGAAAGCCTGTGGATGCTCGCCGGGGAACGACATCACCCCTGGAGATGGCAGTTCCAGGGAAGCAGGCAGAGGTACATCCTCATGCCTGTAAATGAGCACCCGTTCCGTATGAGGTCGTCTGTGGCTGGTCGAAGCGATGGACGCCTCCGCAAGGGAATTCATGAGACTGGATTTTCCAACCCCCGTTCCCCCGAGCAGCCCCACAGTGAGAACACTCCCCCCCACAGCCTCCAGCCTCTGAAGAAGTCTCCGGGAATTCTCCAGGAGGGATGCTCTTTCTTCCTCGGAACAGGAAAGGAGAGTGTCCCTGCTCAGAAGATGCTGAAACCGATGCAGATCCTCCCTGAGCTCCTGGATAGGCTCCACCATATGGGGCGCTCCATGCTGAAAGTCCTGCATCAGTCGATGATACCTCTGATGACAGCTTCAACGCTCCTAACGACATCCTCGCTCAAAAGACCCATTCTCCTTATGGTTTCAGGGGTGAAAAGGGCGAATGTGCCGATTGAGCGAGTACAAATATCTCCATCAGCGTTTGCAATCCAGCCCTCGACCAAGGCTTCGCGGCTGTTGCCGGCGTTCACGATTCGCGCTTCAGCTCTCAGGGACTCCTCCACATAAACCGGCTTGAGGAAGCGCACCTCCATGGACTTCGTAAGGGTCAGGCGCTTCAGAAGATGAATGGCACACCAACCCATGATTTCATCCAGGATCGTGGAGAGGATGCCGCCATGAACAAGCCTCTGCCAGCCGCACAAATGCCCGGGCACCGTCACCCACGAGAAAAGCTTCTCCCCATCGGTGTAGAATTTCATTTGAAGCCCCGACGGGTTCAGAGGGGAGCAGCCAAAGCAATGGTGATCTTCCCGGTTAGGAAGCAATCGCAGGTTTTCCCTGTCCATTCTTTATGCATCCTTCAATGTTACCGCGACCTGATTCGAATTGGTATCCTCTCAACAAGCAGATCGGAATTCCAATCCCGACAGCGTTGGCATCCGGATGTCGGGTATGGAAACCCGACCTGCGAAGCAGTCCTGACGGGGACTTATTGAAGAGTGACCTGAATTGGGGTCAACTATTCCACTTTCTCGACATATCATGCAGGCTCGCTCGTATCCCTTTCGCCTTCCTCTCCCTTTTGCTCCGGGAAGGTCTCTCCCTCCTGCTCGGATTCCGATCCGGATCCGTTTGCCTTATCCAGTTCCTGAAGCTTCAGGAACAAGCGGTATCGATCACGGCTGGAGAGGTTCTCATTGGTAAGGACGCCTCCAAGGAGCTGCCTTGCCTCCTCCTGATTTCCCTGTTCTTCATAAATCTCAGACAGAAGCAGTATCGCTTCTGCATGGGTCGCATCCCTGCCGATGACTTCCTTCAGAATCCGAACAGCTTCCTCGGGGTTACCGCTTCTTCGTTCATAAAAAGCCAGGGTATAGGCATACTTTCCATCTTCCGGATCGAGCTCGTAGGCCTTGCGGCACCATTTTATACCCTCTTCCATGCGATCCTTTGCCAACAGCACACAAAGATTACAGGCAGCCTCCGCCATTTGAGGATCTGCTTTGAGGGCCTCTCGAAGGTGATTCTCAGCTTGCGGAAAATCACCCTGGTCCGCTCTCAGCAATGCCATGTGAAAATTGACCACCGCGCTGCCGGGTTCGATTTCCAGTGCCCTCTGTAACAAATCCTCGGCCTTCACCATGTCCCCAAGGCGTGCGGCGGCAATGGATGCGTTGAGGAGTGGGGGAATGCGGCGGGGATTCAGTCGCGAAGCCTTGTCATAGGCCACCAGAGCAGCTGGAAGGTGTTCCAGGTTGAGAAGATAATTCCCCAGGTTGTAGTGCGATTCCCAGTCATCCGGCCGCGATTCGATGGACTCCACAAATTCCTGGCTTGCCTTTTCCAACCTTTGGAAATCCTCTTCTCCAAGCATCGTGCGGGGGTATCCCGAAAGGGCCATGGCCGCCCGGATTCGAACCAGTCGATATTCATCCTCCGTTGCAGTCAGCAATTCCTTAAGGATCTCAGGAGAGAAGTTCCCTGCAAGTCCTTCGGCGGCAGCGGCGCGCACGAGGGGTGAGGAGCTCTTGAGAGCATTCATGAGGACCGACCATTTCCTGCCGTCGTCGCAGAGAATCAGCAGTCGTATGAGGGAGACCGCAGTCAGAGGATCGTGCTCTTTGTTGCTGATGTAGCTCAGGATTTCTGGAAGGCGCCTCCAGTCCTTTTTTCGAGCGGCATCCACCAGTCCGGCTCTTTCCAGAATCGGGGCCTGGTAGTCACGAGGCTGCCGTTTCCGGACCCACTCGTCGGCCCAGGCGGCATCCTTGTCTTTATGGCAGGCATTGCAGGCATTGGGAGACTGAAATGCCATTGTCGAAGCGGGAGAGGGGGGCAGCATGGCATGATCCCTCCCCCAAAAGGCACCTGACTGAGTCTTGGGCATGTGGCACCCGATACATTGGTTCCCTTCACTTCCTTCGGGATGGTTCGAATGAGCGCTCGCATTCCGAACACGCTCCTGATGGCATGGCATGCAGGCTTCGTTTGCCTTTTCGGAAACCCCGAACCGATATTGCCCCCCCGGCATGTGACAGTGAACGCAGTCCAGCTTGCCGGCTCCAGCGCAAGGATTCATGAGCCATCGGGCGTAGGTGTGATTCTCCCCCCGGGATCTCCCATCGGGATAAAAGTCCAGGTCTTCAAGAGCAATGAGATCGTAATGGTCGAAGAAACGTTCTCCTGGCTTGAAACCGTTTGTCAGAGGCCGAACTCTTCCGTGGCAGGGGGCACAGCCTTCGCTTCTCTGCTGGGGGGTCAGCGATTTCCAGCTGATGATTTTCACATCCTCCATGGCTCCCCCCCGGGGCGTATCACGAAAGATCCGGGCATGTTCATCAGCGGATCCGTGGCAAGCATCACAGCGGATTCCGGGTTCGGCCCATTTGTTGACGTAGGTTTCCGTTTCGGGATCGTAATTGGTGGAAAACTGCATGACGTGGCAATGGAAGCAGGATGTATTGAAAGAGAGCACAGGGTCCCTCCAATCCCGAGGGTCATTGCCGCGATCGATGAAGTGCCGCACGACATTGTTCAACACATCGAACCAGGACTTTTTCAAGACGTCATATGCGAGAGGCATGACCTGAAGGCGGCCCCGCTGAAGGGGCGTCAGGAAGTAGAACACATTGCTTCCACCCATGACGTGCTGCATCCTGTACCGGATGTCTCCCTTCTTTCCCCGTTCGACCATCCATCCATGATCCTTCTCCAACTGGATGCGATAGGTATGCTCCCCGACCGCAATTTCCCCTTCAGGGAGCAGCAAGCTGTTCCTGGCAAATTGACCTGAGAAAGGAAGCACCGCTAACCCATGCCGGGAAGGTGACCAGTTTTCATAGAATTTCTCATGACATCCCCTGCAACTCCCTCCCCCGGGAGCAGCACTTTCCTTCCGACTCGATGCAGGAGCAGTCTGGCGCTTTCTTGCGGCAAAAACCTGTTCCGGTATGATAAGGGCGCATAAACTCCCTAGAAGGAGACAGCACACCAATGCTGATTTCCAGCCAGCCGCAGGTTGTCTCATGTTTTCCCCATGAGCAGGAAGAGAAGGATTCTTGGGATAGTCATCCATCTAGCGGGGCTGAATCAGAGTCCTTGACGGTATCCAGGACAGGAATAAAGATCTAATCGGGTTTTCTGAAAAGCAGCCTCGAAATTTCTATACCCCATTTCATGCTCTCTTCTCAAGACTTCCATTGGCTCTTCAGGAACCTGTTTTGTGAAAAAGCCCCTATTCGGGATTCACCCATCATCGCATCTTATGGCAAAATCCTTTCCACGAGAGGATGAATGGACACACACCGACCGAAAAACGTTCTTTGGGTCCACATTGAAACCCTGTTGAATTTGACAACTGACATCGCATCTGCTTTAACGCTCTTGCACATCGGGACGAAAACAGACTCTCTCCAGCTGCCCTTGGGAGGGAACCGATTGCGGTTAGGGAAGATTCCACACACACCCCCTGGGGTGGGGCTTTGTCCAATTTGGGCAAGAGGTCTATAATGCGCCGCAGCCAAGCTATACGTAATCTCTCAATAAGTCCAGCTAACGACCGCTTTGCAGGTCGGGTTTCCATTCCCGACCCCGCAGCATAAAGGCTGTCGGGATTGGAATCCCGACCTACTTATTGAGAAGGTACAACTACACTCGTTCAGGAACATAAATTTTATTTTTCGTTCACTTTTCAATACCTTGGGCGATGGGAAAACTCAGTGCGTTCGTACAAGGTATCGAAGCGCGAACGCGACCTTTCAGCCTGAACGATTAAATGATGCAAAGCTGAAGCGATCCGAATACTTCGAATACTGGTAGACCAATGAGTTCTTTGATCCAGAGAGAGATTCGGAAGTCCACAATCAGTTATTCCCGCCTGGACGATGAAATCCTCCTTGTGAGCCTGGCAGGCGACTGGTCCATCAAAGCAGGCCTTCCATCCCTTGCGGAGTTCTACAAAGCCCTTGAATCCGCCCCTTCTGTTCGGCGG
>JAAYUJ010000549.1 GCA_012517775.1 Deltaproteobacteria bacterium | reverse complement strand
CGCCATCTGCCGCACCGATGCCAGGATGTCTCTGACAGGTCACCGAGACCTTTGTCTGCCGCGAATCCCGGGACATGAGATCTGCGGTCTCGAGGAAAGGACCGGCTCCCCGTTTGTCGTCTGGCCGGGCCAGGTCTGCGGTGTCTGCGATCAATGCCTTTCCGGTCGCGAAAACCTCTGTGAGCACATGCGCATCATCGGATTCCATCGAGATGGCGGTTTCGCGGAGCTCCTTGCCGTGCCCAAGTCCTGTCTCATTCCCATACCGCAGGCGATCCCGTTCCATGTCGCGTGCCTGGCCGAGCCGATCGCATGCACGCGCAATGCTCTGGAGCTTGCAGGCCTCTCTGACGGAAAACACGTTCTCATTTTTGGAGCGGGACCTGTAGGCCTTATGATGTCCCTCACTGCGACGAGTATGGGTGCAGACGTGCATCTGGTGGAATGTGATCGGCTGAAGCTCGACCGAAGCCGGGAATTCAGAGAGCACATCCAGGTGCAGTCCTCCACCTCCTGCCCGAAATCGGGATTCGATGTGGCAATCAATGCCGCACCATCCATGGACGCCTTTAGAGAAGGAATCTCCTCCCTGAAACCAGGCGCTCTGTTCTGCCTCTTCAGCGGAATCACAGGAGAGTCACCTCTTCCCTCAAGCCTCATCAACGAAATCCACTACCGACAGCTCAGGATAGTCGGCGCCTACGGATGCAAGAGAGAGCACATGACGCAGGCCGTAAGACTCATATCCGACCATACCGAACTGATGGAACTGCTTGTTGAGGAACTGATCGGACTGGAGAAATCACCCGATGCGTTGCGGAAGATTCTTTCCGACCGCGTCATGAGGTATGTCGTTCAATTATGACTTCCACTCATCCAAAACAGCATATCCAGACGACAATCCACCCGAAATGAGGAAGTGGAGCGCCATGACATTGGAAACGAACCTGCGTGAATTCGGCCGTCTGATCTGTTCCGTCGCCGCTGGTCAACTCATGTCCAGGGAGCTGGCGTGTGAAGCTTACCGACAGGTGATTCTCAACGAACAACCTGAACTGCAGCAGGGTGCGTTTCTCATGGCCCATATCGCGAGAGGGCCTACAACGGAGGAGTTGTCCGGGGCATGGGATGCTCTGGATCGCTATGATACCGCAAAGGTCCATGTGGATCTGCAAGGACCTGTCTGCGACATTGTCGGGACGGGGTCAGATCCCCTCAAGACAGTGAACTGCTCCACCCCCGCCGCATTGATCGCAGCCGCATGTGGATTGCCGATCGCAAAGAAGGGAGCCAGGCTCGTCACGGGGGTTTCCGGCGCATCGGACATTTTCGAAGTCTTCGGTATCGATCTCAATGCACCTCTCTCCCTTGCTGAAGCATGCCTTGCAAAGCACGGATTCTGCTATCTCCCGGGAGAAAGCTTTCTCAAGTCAGGCTGGGCTCGACTTATCCAATCCATGCGCTTCACATCGGCTTTCAACATCATCGGTCCTCTCACCCGCCCCTGTGTACAGACGGACCGTATCGTCATCGGAGCATATTCTCCACTTGTCTGCGACCAACTGATCGCCGTCCTTAAGGAAATAGGCATGAAAGCCGCTCTGGCTCCCTACGGCATGGTCTGCGGCATGGAAGAAAGCCAGGGGATGGACGAGTTTTCTCTTGCAGGTCCTACGCGCGTGGTGGAACTGAGGGACTCTAAAACAGAGGTTTACGAAGTGACCCCGGAGGATTTCGGTCTCAAGGTGTCCAACTTCTCCGCCATAGCCAGCCACGCCAATGCCAGGGAGAATGCCGCAGCCATCCTGGGGGTTCTCAGTGGAAGGATCGATACTCCCGAGGCGGATTTCTTCTGCATGAATGCAGCGGCGGCGCTCTATATTTCTGATTTTGCAAGTAATTACAAGGAAGGGGTGGAGATGGCGAAAATGGCGCTCGCCCAGGGAAAGGCAAGGGAAAAGCTTGAGCAGCTTCTGAGTATTCAGGGGATAGCAGATGCCCGCAGTCAGATGTCGGATCTTTAAGAGCATCGATTCAAATCGTCTTTCCGGATACCGGGCTGTGTATGAAATTCTATGGTCGTCCTGAGTCTTAATAACGTTAAGTGCAACTCCGGTGTGCTTACGCAAAAAGCGGGTCGGGATTCCAATCCCGACAGTCTTTGCACCCATGGTGCCGGGTATAGAAGCCCGACCCTCAGAGCGGTCGTTATCTGAACTTATTGAGAGGTTACACCCCACTCAGGAAAGCGGCTGATGATCCTAGTCATTCGGGGGCTTGAATCGGAATCTATGAAAACCATTCCATGCCGGCTTGCACCGGCAAAGAGAAAAGAAGGACACGCATCCATTTTCTCGGGAGTGCCCTAATTCATCTCATTCCCGGTCCCTGCGACACGAAAGACTTCCTCGATGGTTGTCAGTCCTGCGCAGATCTTCAAAGCGCCACTGATATTCAAGGTATGCATCCCCTCTTTCATCGCCTGCTTGCGAACCTGGGACACATCCGTGTCCGGTCTGATCAACTGCCGTACCGTGGGAGTAAGGGTAAGGATTTCATAGATCCCGAGCCGCCCTAGGTAGCCGGTCTCCCGGCACTCGAGGCAGCCCCCGGGTGTGAAAACCTCATTCGGTTTGGCAAGTTTCCACGGACTCACAAGAGATTGCCACAAATCCTCATCGAGGGTGCCGCGTTGCTTGCACGACGGGCAAAGAGTCCTGACCAGCCGCTGGGCGACGATGCCCAGAAGCGTGGCACGAATCAGATAATGAGGCACACCGATATCGAGAAGTCTTACAACGGCGGACACGGCATCGTTCGTATGAAGAGTCGAGAAAACCAAATGACCTGTCAATGCCGCCTGTACGGCCATTTCAGCTGTTTCCAGATCCCGGATCTCCCCCACCATGATGATGTCCGGGTCCTGCCTGAGGAGATTTCGAAGCCCATTGGCGAAATCCAGGCCGATGCCGTGTTGAACCTGCATCTGATTGAACCTGGGCTCGACCATTTCAATGGGTTCTTCAACAGTGCACACATTGACCTCGGGTTTTGCCAGTTGCTTGAGGGTAGTATAAAGGGTTGTCGTCTTCCCGGAACCCGTCGGGCCTGTCACAAGGATGATCCCATAAGGATGGCCGACCATTTCCTTCCACCTGTCGAGATCCCTGCTGCTGAGCCCCAGTTCCTCAAAGCTTCGGATGGTTACATGGGGATCGAATATGCGCATGACGAGCTTTTCGCCGAAGACCGTGGGCATCGTCGAAAGGCGAAGTTCCACTTCCTCACCGGAAGGAGTCTTTGTCTTGACCCTGCCATCCTGAGGACGTCGTTTCTCTGCCAGATCCATCCTCCCCAAGACCTTGAGGCGACTGATGACCGCCCCCATCACCACTCCAGGGAGTTGGTAGACCAGATGGAGCACACCATCGATCCGAAATCTCACATCGCCTTCTTCTCGACGCGGCTCCAGATGAATATCGCTCGCCCTTTGATCAAAGGCATACTGGAGCAGCCAGTCAACGATGTTAACCACATAACGATCATTGGCATCCAAGGCGCCGGCTCGCCCCAACTCGATCAGTTGCTCCAGGTTGAGTGTCGTATTGATCTTGCTGTTGTCAGCTTTGCCCAGAGCTCTTTTGACGGACTCCGTAAGGGCGTAGAATTCCACCAGGTACCGGCTGATGTCGACGGGGTTCGAGATAACCGGCACAACTCTGCGCCGCAGAATACGCGTGAGCTCTTCCTGCCATTCCCCCACAGAAGGCTCCGCTGTTGCGATGACGACCTCTTCATCGTTTGCCTCGATAGGCAGGATTTTGTGCCTCGCCGCATACGCATAGGAGACCAGGCTTGTTACGCCGGATACATCCACCTTGAGAGGGTCAATGCGGACATAGGGAAGATTCGCTTCTTTTGCCAGCCAGACCGTCAGTGACTCGAGGGTGATCGGGTCATGAGGCGGAACCGGTCTGTGCAGACGCCTCTCCGCGATGAATACCAGTGGATGGACTTCTTTTTTTTCGCCGGAGTGCTGACGACGGACAATCTTCCTGGCATCCTGCGCGGAAATCATGCCTTCCGCAACCAGTCGCTCCAGGACATTATCCAGATCCAACATCCACTCCATGCCATGGTTGCGGACTTCACCCACGGGTTCTTCCTTTAAAGCTTTCACCTGGCTACCCATGATGCTCCCTGTGGTGGATTCAAGCGATGCATGAAGAATCGATCTCGGAGATGCAACAACTCCGCCCTCTCCGCTTTGTATCGGAAAAGCTGCACTTTTCCTTGAATCCTCGTAACTTCTCAAGAAGTCCAGCTATCGACAATTCGATAGGTCGGGTTTCCAAGCCCGACACCTTGGTGGATAGGCCGTCGGGATTGGAATCTTGACCTGCTTATTGACAAAGTACCACGCACAAACCTCAGTTTTCCCTTGACGCCTCACATCACTTCAAATAATAAGTTAACACTGTTAAGCTACGGGATGCGCAGTGATGGAAAGGAGCTCTTTGACGAAGATGACGGAGAAAGAAGCGCTGCGAAGTCAAATACTCCGCGCCGCACGCGAGCTCTTCGTGGACGAAGGGTACCGCAATGTCTCCATGCGAAAGATCGCGGGGAGAATCGGTTATTCGGCCACCACCATTTACCTTCATTTCCGAAGTAAGGGTGAATTGGTGAACTGTCTGGCTGAGGAAATGATGGAGAAGCTCGTCAATGCCTTCCAGAGCGTTCAAGGGGAGAACCTCGATCCGATCGAGGAGTTGAGAAGAATGGGGGAAGCCTATGTTAGGCTGGCTTCGGAAGATCCAAGCGGATATCGCATTGCGTTCATGATGGAGACGGATCTTTGGAACAAACCTGAGGATTACCTGCAGGAAGGGTCTCATGCCCTCAGGGCCTATCGAATGATTCTCAAGACCGTTGAGTCCTGCATCAAATCGAGACATCTCGTCGGCGAGGAGGTCGAAGCGGCTGCCCAGGCGGTATTTGCGGCGATTCACGGCCTGGTGGCTCTGTGGCTGACTTACCCGACTTTTCCATGGGCATCCAAGGAGAGATTGCGGCAAATGGTGATCGATGCCGCAGTTGAAGGTATTCTGGCGGAATAGGCGAGCTTCAGCACCCTGAACCACTTCCACGTGCTCTGAAGCGGTCTGACCACAAGGAGATGAAGGAATGGCTTACTCTAGACCCTCTGAGTCTGAATCTCCGGCAATCGCACGCCATCAAGAACTTGGGCATAGCAGGGGCGATGTGATTTCACTTGAGGCTGGAAAAATTGAGAGAGCTCTGCGGCGGGCTTGTCAGTGGTCCCTTTCTCAACAGCAGGACGAGGGATACTGGATGGGAGAGCTTCTGGCGGATGCCACCACGGAGAGCTACGTCATTCTGCTGAAGTATTTTATGGAAATGGGAGAGGACCGGAAGATACCACATTATGCGCTGACAATACGGAATTCCATGCTTCCCGACGGGGGATGGGCGATATACAGAGGCGGGCCGCCGGATGTCTCGGCTTCGGTGCTGAGCTATTTTGCTCTGAGACTGGCGGGCATTTCTCCTGAAGAACCGGATATGCAGCGTTGCCGTCGGACCATTCTGGAATTGGGTGGAATGACCCGGGCACGGACCTACACCAAGTATCATCTCGCCCTTTTTGGTGCTTATCGGTGGGAGCATGTCCCCGCGGTTCCCCCCGAGATGATTTTTCTGCCCGAGTGGTTCCCTGTCAATGTTTATGAAATTGCAGCTTGGGCGAGGACCATATTTGTTCCTCTTTCAATTCTCTATGCCCTCAAGCCCGTCGTTCAGACTCCCCCAAGTTTTCACCTGGATGAGCTCCTGCTGGAAACAAGGGACAAAACAGATTTCTCGTTGCTGAAGCCTGAACGATTCCTTTCATGGGATAGCTTTTTCCTGCTTGTGGACGGCTGTTTTAAAATGGCGGAACGGTTACCGATTCACCGCCTCAGACGCAGGGCCATACAAAAAGCGGCGTCATGGTTCATCCCTCGCGCACAGCGCCCCGGAGGTCTCGGTGCCATTCTTCCCGCCATGGTCAACAGTGTCATGGCTCTCAAATGCTTGGGCTATCCTGCAGAACATCCTTTGGTACGGAACGGGCTATGGGAAATCGAACGACTGGAGGTTCGGAACCCGGCCGATGGTTCCATTCGTGTTCAGCCATGTTTTTCTCCCGTCTGGGACACAGCGATTACGGCATATGCTCTGGCTCAAGGCGGATTGGCCGAGCACACGGCCCTCCTTCCGGCGACGCAGTGGCTCCTTGCAAGGCAGGTCTTGAAACCCGGCGATTGGAGCATCAAGAACTCAGCTCCTCCCGGCGGATGGACCTTTGAGTTCGACAATGAATTCTATCCGGATGTGGACGATACCGCCATGGTCATGATGGCTCTCAGAAGCATTTGGAGGCCCGGCCATTCCCGGGATGTCGACGAGGCCGTCCGGCGTGGACTCAGGTGGGTCCTTGGAATGCAGAACTCCGATGGAGGCTGGGGAAGCTTTGACCGGGAAAACCACAGGGACATCCTCACTCATGTCCCCTTCGCTGATTTCAACGCTATGATCGATCCCAGCACCGCTGACATTGCAGGTCGCGTCCTGGAGATGCTGGCAGTTGTGGCTCCCGGGGAGTTTCAACTTTCACATCCCGTGGTTGGAAGGGCCATTGCTTATTTGAAGCGGGAACAATGCCCCGATGGCTCCTGGTATGGGAGATGGGGCTGCAATTATGTCTACGG
>JAAYUJ010000548.1 GCA_012517775.1 Deltaproteobacteria bacterium | reverse complement strand
GCGCCAAACATATTGCAGACAGGCCGGAAGGCGGCACAAAGGATTTTTCAGCAGTCGTGGAACTGGCCAAGAAATGCGCGCCACCGCAAGAGATCGAGTCCGGGAAGATCGTGGGCGGTTTCGCGCATAACCAGGTCATGGTACTGGCCGACAAAGTCATCGCTGCCGTGAAATCGGGAGCCATCAAGCGCTTTGTTGTCATGGCAGGATGCGACGGGCGGCAGAAGGCCCGCACTTACTTTACCGAAGTAGCCGAGAACCTTCCCAGGGACACGGTGATCCTTACGGCCGGGTGTGCCAAGTACCGTTACAACAAGCTGCCTCTTGGCGACATAGGCGGTATTCCCCGCGTCCTGGACGCGGGTCAGTGCAATGATTCGTACTCTCTGGCCGTGATCGCCCTGAAACTCAAAGAAGCCTTCGGATTGAACGACATCAATGAATTGCCCGTTTCCTACGATATCGCCTGGTACGAGCAAAAGGCGGTGGCCGTGCTGCTGGCTCTGCTGTTCCTCGGTGTCAAGGGGATTCGTTTGGGGCCCACACTCCCGGCCTTCCTTTCCCCCAATGTAGCCAGCGTCCTGGTAGACAGATTCAATATCAAGCCCATCGGCACCGTGGAAGGTGACATTGCCGCCATGATGGCCGGAAACTGACCGACATTTTCGAAAGTGAGGAGTGACTTCTCAAGAAGTGTTGGTCAAGACTGCTTCGCAGGTCGGGCCTCCATACCCGACATCCGGGTGCAAACGCTGTCGGGATTGGGATCCCGACCTGTTTGTTGAGAAAGTACATGAGGAGCAGGCATGACGCTGCAAAATGCCGGCGCACATCCTCTTCATTCATGGTGGTGCAGGTGTGTGGTGCCGAGATCTTTTTGAGATATCCATACTCCCTTCAATGAGGATTGCACATCGGTGAGGTGACCGCTACATGGTGGTTTCGGGTTCTGTCTTCTTTGGAACCCAATATGGACAGGCCGGCGGCCCAAAGGCAAGATGCTTTGCAAGCCGGCCCTTGTTGGGATAAAGTATAAGGCCTTCTGTAGAGTGGAAGCCGCGACACCCATCCAGGTTGGTCTCGGTTCATGAAATCGTTACTCAAGAGTTCGAGAGAAATGTACCCATGAAGATATTGATCCTTTCCAACGAGTACCCCCCGCACGTTTACGGGGGTGCCGGCGTCCATGTCGAACATCTCACTCGGGAACTCCACCGGCTCAACGACGGCAAACACTCTCTTACCGTCTTCTGCTTCGGCGAACAGCAGGAGAATGGCGAGAATATGAGTGTTCGCGGCATCAGGCCGTCTTCCACTCCCCTTGCCTTTCAGGATATCCGTCATCAGAAGCTCTTTGATGCGCTCTTCCGGAACGTGATCATGGCGGGCACCGCGAGGCAAGCCGACATAATCCATTGCCACACGTGGTATACACACTTTGCCGGCTGCCTGCTTAAGGAACTCCTTGGCGCGCCCCTTGTCCTCACCACCCATTCCCTTGAGCCGCATCGCCCGTGGAAGGAGGAACAGCTCGGAACCGCATACCGCGCCAGCACCTGGCTGGAGTGCAACGCGTTTACTCAAGCCGAAGGTGTCATCGCTGTATCCCGGGCCATGAAGACCGACGTCCAACAATTGTATGGCGTTCCTCCGGAAAGGATTCGGGTCATCCATAACGGGATTGATCCGGACTGCTTCCGGCCGTGCTTCGACGAGGGGATGCTCGTCTCGTTGGGTATCGATCCGGTGAAGCCCTTCATTCTCTTTGTCGGTCGGATAACCCGACAGAAGGGCTTGATCCATTTTGTCAATGCTCTCCCTTACCTGCGAAAGGGGACCCAGGTGGTCCTCTGTGCGGGTGCTCCAGACACGGAAGCCCTCGAAGCGGAGATCAGAGAGAAAGTGAATCGGATTCGTTCTCACCATGACCTTGGAATCGTCTGGATCCCGGAAATCGTTCCTCTCGACCGGCTTGTCGTTCTATACAGCCATGCTGCTCTTTTTGTCTGTCCCTCCGTCTATGAGCCCTTCGGCATCGTCAATCTGGAGGCCATGGCATGCGGAACGCCGGTGGTCGCCTCCGCCGTGGGAGGGATAGGAGAGGCGGTCACTCACGAAGAGACAGGTATCCTGGTGCCCTTTGACTGTTCGGGAGAGGGGGATCTTGAGCCTCGTGACCCGGCAGGCTTTTCCCGTCACCTTGCTGCCGCCATTAACGAACTGCTGGATTCGCCGGCGCGCCTGCAGACCATGGGAGCGGCGGCGCGAAGGAGGGTCGAGGAGCACTTCAGTTGGCGGAGCATTGCAGCAAAGACACTGGATTTCTACCAAGAGGTGACAGAAAGGTATCAGCGTCAGGGCAGTCGCCAGAGGAGTTGTGTTTGACTCTATTGGGGGGAAGGGCCAGGTTATTTCATGGGCCATGAGGTTCGTGTTGTGCCCTCTTCGCGTCCAGTGAGTTCGATTCTTCAGTGAAATAATCCCCTTACCGCAAATGCACATTGACCCACAGGTCGGGATTCGCTTCCCAAAGAAGGTATATCGGGAGTAGGAGTGTGACCTGGTGATTTGGTCTCGGAACGGTGAACCGGCTGTGGTTCACCAACGCTTGCTTGATAAACTGTACTCTGTCAAAAACGTTGGTCGGGATTAGAATCCAGACCTACGAGCAGCGAACCAAGGCACTTTTCAGAGCAGGGGGAATGAGAACGCGAGATGGTCGATGCGATAGCAAAGGGAAAAGGTGAAGTAGCGACGATGCTGGAGGACGATCACCTCTGGTACAAGGATGCCGTAATCTATGAACTCCACGTGCGAGCGTTTCTGGACAGCAATGGCGACGGCATTGGGGACTTCAGCGGACTAACCCGGAAGCTGGACTATCTCCAGGATCTCGGTGTCACCACGATTTGGCTGCTTCCGTTCTGTCCTTCACCCCTCAAGGACGACGGGTACGATATCGCCGACTACACGGGAATCCATCCTGATTATGGCACGTTGAGGGATTTCAAAACCTTTCTCCGTGAAGCCCATCGGCGCAATCTTCGGGTGATCACCGAGCTTGTCCTTAATCATACGTCAGATCATCACCCATGGTTCCAGCGGGCACGTCGTGCGAAACCGGGCAGTCCGTGGCGGGATTTCTACGTGTGGACCGACATGCCCGAGAGATACAGAGATGCCCGAATTATCTTCAAGGACTTTGAGTCCTCCAACTGGGCCTGGGATCCGGTGGCAAAGGCATACTACTGGCATCGCTTCTACTCCCATCA
This sequence comes from Deltaproteobacteria bacterium, assembly GCA_012517775.1. GTDB lineage: Bacteria > Desulfobacterota > Syntrophobacteria > Syntrophobacterales > Syntrophobacteraceae > JAAYUJ01. The sequence goes on along the minus strand of JAAYUJ010000548.1, from coordinate 8,525 downwards.
GCCGGATTTGAACTACGAGAACCCCCAAGTACAGAAAGCGATCCTCGGCGTTGTTGACTCCTGGTTCGGAATGGGAGTGGACGGGCTCCGGCTGGATGCGGTCCCGTATCTTTTCGAGCGAGATGGAACCAACTGTGAGAACCTTTCGGAGACCTACGAGTTTCTGAGGAAGCTCAGGGCCCACGTGGATAGCAGACACAGGAACCGTCTGCTCCTGGCGGAGGCGAACCAGTGGCCGGAAGATGCTGTGGCCTACTTCGGCACCGGCGACATCTGCCACATGGCCTTCCATTTCCCTCTCATGCCCAGATTGTTCATGGCCATTCGCATGGAGGACCGGTTTCCCATCATTGACATCCTCCAGCAGACTCCCGAAATCCCCGAGACCTCCCAGTGGGCCATGTTTCTCCGCAATCACGACGAGCTCACCCTGGAGATGGTCACGGACGAGGAACGGGACTACATGTACAGGGTATACGCGAGCGACCCCCGGGCGAGGATCAACCTGGGGATCCGGCGCCGACTTGCGCCGCTGCTGGGAAACCATCGGAGACGGATGGAGCTGATGAACGGTCTGCTTCTCTCCATGCCTGGTTCTCCGATCATCTATTATGGCGACGAGATAGGGATGGGTGACAACATCTACCTGGGGGACCGCAACGGTGTCCGCACCCCCATGCAGTGGAGTGCCGACCGCAACGCCGGCTTTTCCAGGGCCAACTCCCAGCAGCTCTACCTCCCCGTCATCATCGACCCTGAATATCACTACGAGGCTGTCAATGTTGAGGCTCAGCAGAACAATCCCCATTCTCTGCTCTGGTGGATGAAGCGTCTCATTGCCTTGAGAAAGCGGTACAAGGCCTTCGGGCGCGGGAGCTTGTCGTTCCTCGTCCCGGAGAACAGGAAGGTACTGGCGTTTGTTCGCCGCTATGAGGAGGAGTGCATTCTCGTTGTGGCGAACCTCTCTCGCTTCGTCCAGTACGTGGAACTGGATCTTTCTGCGTTTTCGGGAATGATTCCCGTTGAGATCTTCGGTCGGACTCCTTTTCCCGTCATCGGGGACAAACCCTATTTTCTGACCCTGGGTCCCCACTCCTTTTACTGGTATACCGTGGAGCCGCAAGTTACCCATGGCGAGAGAATCGACGCGGGAACAGTCACTTCCCAGCTTCCTCTCCTCACAGTGCCTGGACGATGGGGAGCGATTCTGGCCGGCAAGACCAGGGGGGCACTTGAAGAGATTCTGCCCGGGTATCTTCGCACCTGCCGCTGGTTCGGTGGAAAAGCCCGTCGGATCAAGGCGGCGACCATCAGGGACGTCGTACCGTTTCCCAATACCGAGTCCATGTACTACATCACCTTCGTTCAGGTGGAGTACGAGGGGGAAGACGCGGAAACATATACCCTGCCCATCGCTTACCTAGCTGTGGAAAAGCGCACTACCCTCCTGCGAGATCATCCGGAAGGAGCCATCGCCCGCGTGCAGCTCCCGGGCGCATGTGGAGAGGGTGTTCTATACGATGCCCTGTCAGACTCGGGATTCTGTCAAGCACTGCTGGACGCCATCTCCCGGCCTCACAAGAGAAGAGGCAGAGAAGGGGAATTCGTCCCCATGCACACCAGGGTGTTCCGGGAGATTCGGGGCCCCGAGAACGTGTCTCTCGCACCCGCCGTACTCCAGGCCGAACAGAGCAATACCTCGGTGGTGTATGGCGATCGATTCATCCTTAAGCTTTTCCGGAGGCTCCATACAGGAGTGAATCCCGACCTTGAGATCGGGCGATTTCTCACCGAAAGAGGGTTTCCCCACATTCCTCCCGTGGCTGGAGCTCTGGAGTACCGGAAGGGCAAGGGGGAAAGCATGACCCTGGGTATTCTGGAGGGCTTTGTGCCTAACCAGGGAGATGCCTGGAAGTTTACGATGGATCAACTCTCCCATTACTTCGAACATGCCATGGCGCGGCGCGAAGAGATGGGGGCGCTCTCGCTTCCCCAGGGACATCCTCAGGACCTGATTTGGGAGGAACTTCCTCCTCAGGCGGTCGACACGATCGGCACCTACATGGAGTCCGCGAGGCTGCTTGGACAGCGTACCGGGGAGCTCCACGCAGCCCTGGCCTCTGCACCCGACGATCCTGCTTTTGCCCCTGAGCCCTTCTCCAAGCTCTATCAGCGATCCCTTTATCAGTCCATGCGCAGTCTCACGGGGCAGGTGCTCCAGTTGCTCCGCCAAAATCTGAGTAAGGTTCCTGAAACGGTTCGAGGACAGGCGGAAGCGGTCCTCGCCGCGGAAAACCGGATTCTTCAGTGCTTCAATGGCCTTGCCAGGGCAAAGATCACCGCGATGAGGATCCGTTGTCACGGTGACTATCATCTCGGACAGCTGCTTTTCACCGGAAATGACTTTGTGATCATGGATTTCGAGGGCGAGCCGGCGCGCCCGCTCAGCGAGCGCTGTATCAAGCGGTCACCCCTGCGGGACGTGGCGGGAATGCTCCGATCCTTCCACTATGCAACCTACAGCGCCCTTTCCACCATGGGAGAGCGTGGCCTGGCACAGAATCAGGATCTGGCTCTGATGCAGTTTCTCGCCCGGTACTGGTATTTCTGGGTCAGCACCGCATTCATGAAGGAGTATTTCGAAACGGCCGGCAAGGGCAACTTCCTGCCTCGCAGTCGGGAGGAGCTTCGCGTGCTTATAGATGCATATCTCATGGAGAAGGTCATCTACGAAATCGGCTACGAGCTCAACAACCGTCCGGCCTGGGTCGGGATTCCCCTGCAAGGGGCGCTCTTCCAGCTCCAGGAGGGCGGATGATGAGGATGTCCCGCCATAGAGGGTGCCCAAGAAGGTCTGCAACGGCTCACCGCACAGCGTTGTCGGCCTCTTGCGCAGGGGGCCGTTCGGAGAGGGATGCGATTATCGTCGTCTGCAATTTCAGGCCGGTTCCCCGACCCAACTGCCGTGTCAGTGCGCCGCAGGAAGATTTCTGGCGGGAGATTCTCACAGTGACGCTACGGAATATGGGGTAATCTCGGTGGGCGTGAAGATGCGCCCATCCCCTGTCACGGCTGGCAGCACTCCCTCAGTCTCACCCTGCCGCCGCTGGGAACCGTGTTCCTGAAATGGGAAGAATAAGCCGTCGTAGATAGAAGGGCCTAGACAAGTACTGTTTCAAAAAGTGGATCGGGATTCCAACCCCGACAGCCTTTGCACCAGGGTGTCGGGTCTGGAAACCCGACCTGCAAAGCGGTCGTTGTCTGGACTTATTCTGAAGTTACCTTGATAGCCCCTGCCTGAGAGAAGGATGGTGCAATTCTTCGGTCTGAGGACTTCGAGCCGGGCGGGGCGAGGCCCGACCAGCTCATCCAGCGCTTCAGGAGTTCAAGTCTGCAGGGCATTCCGAATGGATTTCCCGTAAGGCTTTCGGAGGACTCCCACCTCTGTGATGATTCCTGTGATGTACTTATTGGGTGTCACGTCAAAAGCGGGGTTCATGGCCCTGGCGCCCCGGGGGGCGACAGGACGGCCGTTCAGATGAGTCACCTCCTGAGGGTCCCTTTGTTCGATGGGGATGAGGGATCCGTCGGATAGGATCGGATCGATGGTCGATCGTGGCGCGGCCACATAGAAGGGAATATTGTGGGTGGCGGCAAGGACTGCAACCATGTAAGTCCCGATCTTGTTGGCCGTGTCTCCGTTTGCGGCGATGCGGTCCGCTCCCAGAACCACCACATCGACTTTCTTCTGCTGCATCATGGTGCCGACGGCGTTGTCGGTGATGAGTGTCACTGGAATCCGAGCCTTCATGAGCTCATAGACTGTCAGCCGGCTGCCTTGCAGGAATGGTCTGGTTTCGCATGAGATGACGCTGACGGACGGGTCGGCCTCGAAAGCAGAGCGAATGACACCCACTGCTGTTCCATAGTCCGCTGTCGCCAGTGCGCCGGCATTGCAGTAGGTAAGGATGCGGGCACCTCTGGGAATGACCTGTTTTCCCCACGCACCGATAGCCAGGTTGTTTTCCACGTCTTCCTTCATGATGGTGTCGGCCATCTTACGGATCAATTCCTTAAGTGTGCAGACTTCTTCCTTTGCATTTTCCACCACCACCGAAAAGACTCTCTCCACCGCCCAGCTGAGGTTGTTCCCCGTAGGGCGGGCGTTTTTGACCTGCTGACAGAGTCGCACAAACTTGTTCTGGAATGTCTGTGTGTCCGCGGCCTCAATGGTGCGCGCTCCCAGAGCCAGGGCCATGGCTCCTGCGACCCCGACGGCGGGGGCTCCCCTGATGGCCATTTTCTTGATGGCATGGACCACCTGCCGTAGTGTCGTGCATCTGAGCACCACTTCCTTGTGGGGCAGCAGCCGTTGGTCGAGTATCGCCACTGTGTCGCCGTCCCAGTATATGGGGGGGAGCCAATGATCAGCCATTCTTTCGCCTCCCAGGCGCAGGATTGTTTCACAAAATGTGAAATCGCAAGGTCTCAATAAGACCGGACAGCGACATCTTTGTGGGTCGGTTTTCCATACCTGACTTGGTGCAAAAAGTCTCGGGATTGGAATCCCGACCTGCTTATCGAGAAAGAGTGCACAAGCGACGCAGCCGATCTTCATTCCATGGAAACAGAATGCGACAGGCTATTCCTGGAGTTTCCTCCGAAGGATCTCGTTGACCATTTGAGGATTGGCCTTGCCTCTGCTCTTTTTCATGACCTGCCCGACGAAGAAGCCGAGAAGCTTCTCCTTTCCTCCTCTATATTGCGCTACTTCCGCCGTGTTTTCCAGGAGAACCTCATCCACGATGGATTCGATGGCATCCTCATCCTTTACCTGTCTCAAACCCTTTTCTTCGACGATGGCTTCAGCCTTTCCGCCGGTGGAGTACATCTCTTCGAAAATGGTCTTGGCAATTTTTCCACTGACCACCCCCGAATCGATCAACTTGAGGAGCCCCACGAGGTTTTCAGGAGATACGGGGCATTCTTCCACCTCCCGCTCGTCCCGCTTGAGCTCTCGGAGGAGCTCCGACATGATCCAATTGGCTGCGACCTTGGGTTGAGGGAATCCCCGCACTACCGATTCGAAATAAGCAGCAAGGGATTTCGATGAGGTCAATACGTCGGAATCATGGGGGGGGAGACCATATTCCCGCATGAAGCGTTCTCTCTTGGCGTCGGGGAGCTCAGGCAGTCTGGATCTGACCGACTCGATCCACGCATCGTCGATTTCGATGGGGACGAGGTCCGGATCAGGAAAGTAACGGTAGTCGTGGGCTTCTTCCTTGCCCCGCATAGTGATGGTGATGTTCCGAGCAGCGTCCCAGAGCCTTGTCTCCTGAACAACGGGTTCGCCCCGTTCAAGGAGCGCCCTTTGGCGGCGAATTTCAAACTCCAGCGCCTTTTGCACGTTCTTGAAGGAATTCATGTTCTTGAGCTCGGTCTTGACGCCCAGGGAGTGAGTGCCTGCAGGTCGAAGAGAGATGTTCGCATCGCAGCGAAGACTGCCTTCCTCCATGTTGCCGTCGCAGATCTCCAGGTAACGAAGGATCTCCCGAAGGGCCCTGAGATAGTTTGCCGCCTCCTCGGGTGAGGTTATATCCGGTTCGCTGACGATCTCAATGAGAGGCACTCCCGTACGGTTGAAGTCCACGTAGCTCACGGGCTGAAGCTCGTCATGAACAAGCTTTCCTGCATCCTCTTCCATGTGAATGCGATGGATGCGTATCCTTTTGGTTCCCTCATCGGTGTTGATATCGAGCCACCCGTCGCGGGCCAGGGGGAATTCGTACTGGGAAATCTGGTAACCTTTGGGCAGGTCGGGATAGAAGTAGTTCTTGCGGGCGAACTGGCTGTAGGGAGCGATTCGGCAGTGGGTGGCGAGGGCCATCCGGAGAGTGAATTCGACCACGTTGCGATTCAATACGGGAAGCACGCCGGGCATAGCGAGGCACACAGGGCAGGTGTGGGAATTGGGACTTGCACCGAAGGTCGTGGAACAGCCGCAGAAAATCTTGCTCTTCGTGAGAAGCTGGGCGTGTACTTCCAATCCGATGACCGGTTCGTATGTCATGAGGCACTCCACTTCGTCCCGATGGTTATGGCGTTCAAGGCAGAGACCCGTTTATACACTATTGCGGGGAACGCATCAACATTGCTCCAAGTTGCGTATCAATTGACAATGCAAGCACCAACGATCCCGACGTTCCGGAAACAATGGCATGGGCTTTGCTCATGGGAACCATAGCATGTCAACCCAAACCGCCATGCAGCAGGAGGTCAGGGTCATGAGAATTGCGGTGTCGGCGTGTCAGCCGAATCTCCGAAGCGATGTGGATACGGTCTTTGGAAAATGCGCCTATTTTATCGTGGTGGACATGGAGAGCAATGAGTTTGAAGCATATAAGAACGAGAATGCCCGGGACCCGGCCTACGCAGGAGTCCAGGTCGCCCGGTTCTTGTCCCGGAAAGGAGTCCATGCGGTGATTACAGGGGTTATCGGTCCGCAGGCTCTTCAAGTTCTCTCGGGTGCCGGGATCGAGGTCTATACCGGTGTCACCAGCCAGGTACGCAAGGCACTCCAGGCATTTCACAAAGGGAAGCTCCTGCCGACTTCACACGCCGCTGGTTTGACCTGTGTGGATATGAGTGCCCCGCAAACCAGCAAGGAGTCGAGGAAGAGGAAAGGAAAAGCCTGGTGGTGAGGCAATGAAGGAGATTGGCAAGCCCGGGGGCATTCTGTCCCCGGTTATGGCTCGTGGAGGGACAAATTGCTCCTGAAAGGTTTGCCTGTTCACGGGTGATGGTACTTTCTGAATAAGTAGATCGAGATTCCAATCCCGACAGCGTTAGCACCCGGATGACGGGCATAGAAGCCCGACCTGCGAAGCATTCGTTGATCGGGACTCATTGAGAAGTCATGGGTGATGATGGATGGCTGTGGAAAACATTGGAAGCAAGAAGGAGGTTGAACAGCATGCCCACGTATGAATATCGGTGCGAGTCGACGGGCAGGATATTCGAGCAGACTCAGAGCATGTCGGATGAGCCCACGAAGATCTGCCCGGAATGTGGCGGTCCCGCCACCCGCCTCGTGAGCGGGGGAACGGGGGTGATTTTTAAGGGTCATGGTTTCTATTCCACTGATTACGCCGGAAATAGCCGTGAGAGGACGCAGTGCGGGCGTGAAACGACCTGCTGCGGACGCCAAACGCCGTGTGAGTCTCCACAATGTAAGCGCTGAGCGCTGCTTTATCGGTGATTCCGTATTGGCACAAAGGTTGCCTTAGGGGTCTCGTAACGGTTCAGCTCAAGATCGGGAATGAAACTGATGAGCACGAGCAGCGCGATGGGTAACATGAGTCGCCTTCCGGGCAGGTTTTTTTCCTTCCATTCGTCTTGTCGGGGTGAAAACCGGTTTTGGTTCCGATGAAGAGTTGCGCTGTAGAGATTCGAGAGGTTCGAGATGCTTGCCATTCCCGTTCACCGCGCCAGGGTGGCGCCTGTTTTCAATTGGTGCTCCAGGGTGCTCCTATTCCCGGAAGATGCTCGGGACTGCTCCCAATGCAGGGAGGAAGTCGAAACCATCTCGGCTGATTCCATCGAACGGCTTGCTATCCTTAGAAGAAAAGGAGTCAACGTTCTCATTTGTGGAGCACTGAGTCCCGAACTGCTTCATTATGCCGAGAATCTGGATCTTAAGATCATCTGCGGCGTGGCCGGTGATATTTCCGAGGTGCTTGGTGCTTATCAGGAGCACAAACTGGATGAACCCCGCTTCTGGCTTCCCGGATGCCAGGGGAGGCGATGCTATCGGGGTGGCTGTTATGTGGGTGACAGTGAAAGGAGACGTACCATGCCAGGTGGACAAGGAAGAGGTTTAGGCCAGGGACAGGGACAAGGCAAAGGACAAGGCAGGGGTGGACGGATGGGTGGAAGAGGTGCGGGTCCCGGGGGAGATTGCATCTGCCCCAATTGTGGGAATTCCGTGCCCCACGAGCGAGGTATCCCGTGTACCCAGATGAAATGCCCGAAATGTGGAACCGCGATGACTCGCTGATACACTTTCTCAATCAGTCCAGGTAACCATAGCTTTGTGGGTCGGGCTTCCATATCCGCCACATTGGCGCAAGAGCTGTCGGGATTGGAATCCCGACAGCTCTTGCGAAGTTACTCGCCAGTGAGCGGAGCGGCTGAACATGCTGAATATGTGGAGGATTTCAGATGATCATCAGTATCGCCAGCGGCAAGGGGGGCACGGGAAAGACGACTGTGGCCGTGAATCTTGCCCTGGCAATCAAGGACCTGGGTGTGCAGCTTGTCGATTGTGATGTGGAGGAACCCAATGCGCACCTGTTTCTTAAACCCGTCATCACCGAGGCGGTCGATGTCCACGCGGAAGTTCCGGAGATCAACCTCGATCGCTGCACTCACTGCGGACAATGTCAGGAGATCTGCCAGTTCAATGCCATTGCCATTCTACCTGAAGTGGCCCTGACCTTCCCGGAGCTCTGTCACAGTTGCGG
>JAAYUJ010000547.1 GCA_012517775.1 Deltaproteobacteria bacterium | reverse complement strand
TTGAATCTTTGAGGCCAAAGGACTTGGCGAGTTCGGGAGTGACATCCTGAATGTTCAACCCCAGCCAGCCGCGCACCACCTTCCCTGACTGCAGTTGGGGCAGCAGTTCCTTAGCCAGATCGATAGGGATGGCGAATCCAATACCCTGACCCTGGGCAATAATGGCTGTGTTGATTCCGACAACCTGCCCATTCATGTCGAAGAGAGGACCGCCGCTGTTGCCCGGATTGATAGCCGTATCGGTCTGAAGAAAGTCGTCGTAGGGACCGGCCCCGATGATGCGCCCTTTAGCGCTGATCACCCCCACCGTCACCGTCTGTCCCAATCCAAAAGGATTTCCAACGGCCATGACCCAGTCGCCGACACGGACAGCATCAGAGTTTCCCAGCACCACAGGCCGGGGGAAGTCTCCGTCCGCCTTGACTTTGATCAGGGCCAGATCCGTCTTGGGATCTCTGCCAAGGATCCTGGCGGTATACTCTTTGCCGGTATCGAACTTGACCTTGATCTCCGTGGCTTTCTCCACCACGTGATTGTTGGTCAGAATGAGTCCGTTCCGGTCGACCACAAAACCGGATCCAAGAGCCTGCGTTTTCATTTCACCCCGGGGAACTTCTCCGAAGAAGCGTTTGAAGAAGTCGTCGCCGAAGAAGTCGCGGAATGGCCCTTCAGGACCCATGAAGGGCGCCATGGGGTTTTCTTTCAAAACTTGAGTGGTTGAAATGTTGGCAACGCTGTGTTTGACTTGTTCTGCAAGGTCCGCAAAAGAACCGGGAGGGCTGGAAGCCAGTGCGTCATTACAAAAATCGAGCGGGCCCAGGGGTACCAAAAGAACGAGGGCCAGAACCGGAACCAGCCTTCCGGCATATTTGAATGTTCTTAGGATCATTCTTTCCATGGTGTCACCTCTCTAAACCGGATGGGGTCAAAATCAGTGTTAAATCTCCGAAACCCATCAGCATCATGAGCCTCATGACGTTACCGCAATGAGTCACGAAGACTCCTTCCTGGATCGTTTACACCCAGAACAGCCTGCATCATGGTGGCTTTTCTTCTCCTGAACCGGGCGGCATCCTGAGATCGTCACCTTGGTTGCCGCCTTTCGCCGCTTCAGGACTGAAAGAGCCGAGTATCGAGGGGAGAAGGCCAAAGTCTCTCGCCTTGCTCAGAAAAAACTCCGCCCCCACTTCGAGGCACTCCTTCAATGGCCACTCCAGCATCTCCGGTCTCCTTAATCACGCAGGTGTTTCTCAGTCCGGACAGCATTTCGATGAGCCGTTCCCGGATGAGAAACACATCGTCAACGACATAAACTGATTTCATCTTCCTGTCTCCTTCATACCTCCATGACAGGGACAGAGGGAGATGTGAAAAATCAGTCTTTCACTGAAATAGTTGTGAGATCTGGCCCTGGAGAACTGCGAGGTTTTTCCTACAGACTTATGCCCATCCGGACCTGGGATGCCTCAACCGCCGGGAGAACCAACCGGGGAAAATGGAGGGAAGAGTGCATTTTTCTATCAGATCATGGTGGATGGCGTAAAGGATCAGGTCAGTGTTGGTCTGCAGCTTCAGCTTCTCCAGGATCCTGGATCGATAGGTACTGACGGTCTTCACGCTGAGGGCCAGTTCTTCGGCGGTTTCCTTCAGGGTCTTTCCCGATGCGATGCGGAGCGTGACCTGAAACTCGCGGTCCGAGAGAGTCTCATGGGATCTCTGGTGCGATTCGGAGGTCAGCTCCTCTGTCAGAGTTTCGGCCAGGTTCTGGCTGATGTATTTTCGTCCTTCGGAGATTCTCCTGATGGCCAGAACCAGTTCATCCGGAGCGCTTCCTTTGGTGAGACAGCCCTTGGCTCCCAGTTTGAGGCACCGAACGGCATATCGCGCATCGGGATGGATTGTCAGCACGAGAACGCGCGCTGTATTCTTCTCGGCCTTGATCTGTCTCAGTGCATCGAGGCC
>JAAYUJ010000073.1 GCA_012517775.1 Deltaproteobacteria bacterium | reverse complement strand
GATCTATTGAGAAGGCGTCCCGACATCCGCTTTGCAGAACGCGAACTGGCCGCCCAGACGGCACGCATCGGAGTTGCCACGGCAGACCTTTTTCCCAGATTTTCCCTGACGGGAGCCTTCGGACTTCAGAGTGTCAGCGCCTCTGATTTCCTGACTTCCGGAAGCCGGTTCTGGGCAGTCGGACCCACCGTGCGCTGGCCCGTTTTTGACGCCGGGCGCATCCGGGCAAACATACAAATCCAGAATGCACGCCAGGAACAAGCCCTGGCACATTACGAAAAGGTGGTTCTCACATCGCTTGCGGATGTGGAGTCGGCTCTTGTGGCTTATTATCAGGAGCAGTCGGCCAGGCGTTCGTTTGCGGAAACAGTTGAAGCCACCCAACGAGCGGTTGAAATCGCCAACGAGCTTTACACACGGGGATTGGTGGACTTTCTCAATGTGCTGATCAACCAGCGGAGCCTTTATCAGTCGCAGGAGCAACTCGCCCAAAGTGAACAGAAAGTGGCCACAAACCTGGTAGCGGTTTATAAAGCACTTGGCGGCGGGTGGGAAACAGGGATGTCCGTCAGCAACCGACGGTAGACTATGATCATTCGTGATGAAATGTCAAAACCGTTTCCATGCGGATCCTCTCTTGTGATTAAATGGTTTTTGTGTAGCTTCTCAATACGTCTGGGAAACCGGAGCTTCGTAGCTCGGGTTTCCATACCCGACACCTTGGGCCAAAGGCTGTCGGGATTGGAATCCCGACCTACTTTTTGAGGAGGTACGTTTTTGTCTCCACATGACCTTGCCCCCGCTACGGGCCCATCGGGGCTGATCATCCCCGGGCAATGCCACGGATCTGATGGATTGATGGAGCTGGATTCAGCCATTGGAGGAAAATCCTTGAAGAAGGAAAGGAAAGGGCAACACGACTCGCCGGAAAGCATCGATGTTCCCATTGAGACAATGGGAGAGGAGATGGCTTCACATGCATCTGGTCCGGCGGTGCAAAGGGAATTCATGTCAAAATGGCTCCGGGGAGCCGCCATCCTCCTCGCCGGGTTGGCTGCAGGAATTGGCGGTACCTTCCTGGTGCTTCACTGGTACGAAAACGTCCACCGCTGCATTGCAGTCAGCGATGCTTTTGTCTCTGGGGAAGCCATTTCGTTAACCTCGTCCGTTGAAGGAAGGATCGGTTCCATTTTTGTTGAGGAAGGCGAGCGGATAAGCGCCGGACAGGTCGTCGCCCGCCTTCAGGATGAAGACTGTCAGGCTAAGGTCATCAAGGCTCAAACAAACGTCCGCAAGGCGGAAAACCAGCTAAAGAAGATTGAAACCGGGCTCGTGGAACTGCGTCAACGGGTTCCCCAGGAGCTGAATCAGGCTAAAGAAGCACTCACAGCTTCCCGATTTCGACTGAAAGCCGCAGAAAGGAGTCTGCGTCAACAGTCTTCGGATTCCGACCGCACCCACATCGTCTATCGCGGCGGGCCCGCATACCTTGCGAAAAAGGAGGATGCGGCTTATTCTCGACGGCAGGCCAAGGCTGAACTGGAGGCAGCTCGAAAAGACCTTAAACGGAATGAATTGCGGCATCAAACGATCAGAGCAAAGAAGAACCTGTTGGATACCAAGACCCGTTTCGCTGCCGCCGCCAGGAAAAGACTCGATGAGGCCAGATCCGCCCTTGATACAGCATCCAGGGGTCTCGCCGCAACGACGATCTCATCTCCCATCACCGGGATTGTCGCCAGGAAGGGATATGCTGGAGGTGAGCCCGTAAAACCTGGAGACGCGGTTGCAGTTGTCGTGGATCTCGAACGTCTGTGGGTGGAGGCTCTTGTCGAGGAAACCGCAGCCCGAAATGTGGTTGTGGGACAATCCGCAGACATCAGGTTGGAATCCTGTCCCCAGAAGACATTCAGGGGGCGTGTCGCCAAAGTCGGCAGGGCGGTGGAAGCTCCGGCAGACGATCCACGGAATGACCGGCGCTCTTATGAGAATGCAAACGTGTCGGCCTCGAAGGTTCCCATAAGGATTGAATTTGCCCAACCCGATCCGGATCTCAGACCGGGCATGAAAGCATCAGTGATAATCGATGCACGGACAGGCTAGGCCAGGACGTTTTCACATCGCCACAGGACCGTATGCATTGAGATTGCTGAAAGGCTTCAACGTATACCGTTGAGGAAACCATGGTGAATCAGTCAACAACGATGGAACGTCTCGCCTGCTATGAGGATGACAGGGGCGTTGTGTTCGAGCCCATCGAACCCATGGAGTTGCGGTCGCAGCAAAATGTCCATCTGGTCCTGACTCAGCCGGGGAAAATTCGGGGAAATCACTATCACGGGACCGGAACTGAGGTGGTCGTCCTTGTAGGTCCGGCTTTCGCCCGCATCCATGAGTGCGGAGAAACCAAGGACATCATCGTGCCGGAAGGCGATGTGGTTCGTTTTGTCATTCCGCCGGGCATACCCCACGCGTTTCAGAATACAGGAACAGATGTCATGATCCTCCTCGCTTTCAATACGGTTGCACATGACCGGGCTCACCCGGACACATTCCCTTGCATCCTTATCGGTGAAACCAATGGGAAGGCGTCATCACCCGACGCACCATGACCCTTAGGAAAAGTCCTTTGTGAGAACTGAAGATGAACCAATTGTCCCTCAAAGCATGCATCTTCGATGTCAACGGAGTATTGATCGATTCAAATATCGCCAACGCGCGGGCGATGGCGGAGGCATTCGGCGGCGATCCCAACCAGCGGAAGAGTATCGAGGAAGCATATCTCAGACTCACTGGAATCAATCGTGGACAGAAGATTCGGGTCATTCAGGAACAGGTGATCGGCACACCATTCCGCAACAGGGAATTCGATTCCATATGGGAGGCTTTCAGAGAGCTTGCTCATGTTTCCATGAATCGGGCGCCTCTCATGCCCGGCGCTAGAAGAACATTACTTGAACTGGGTGATCGGGGCATCGTTCGGGCCGCATTGTCCAATACACCGCTTGGAGAGCTTCAGGATGTCCTGGCCGCCCATCAATTGGAAGGACTCCTGGAAATCATTCGTGGCGGCGGCGACTGGCCCAAGTCCAAGTCATTGGCTCAGCTCCTTAAAGACTATGACTTGAATCCTTCGAGTTGTCTTTTCTTTGGAGATGGAAAAGGGGATCTG
>JAAYUJ010000546.1 GCA_012517775.1 Deltaproteobacteria bacterium | reverse complement strand
TCCTTCGGAAGGGGATCACATTCTCGTCTATGTGACGGGTAAGACGTTCGAGACACTCTTGTCCTTTCTGGAAGGCGTAAACCGCAAGTTCATCGTGTATGGTTTCGGAGAGCGACCGTCAATGGGCAATCTTGTTTTCAAATTCCCTTCCACACACGGTTTTCTCGAAGACCTGGCTTCGTGCAGATATGTGATCTCTACGGCAGGGCATTCCACTCTCAGTGACTCTTTGTACTTCGGAAAGCCAGGGCTGTGCTTCCCGATCAACGGCGCGTACGAACAGTACCTCAACGCTTACTTCTTGGCCAAACTGGGCTTCGGGCAGTATGTCTCCGGCGTCACCATTGATATGGCAAGGCTGGCCGCGTTCAAGGCGCAGGTTGACGAATACGCTTCTCGCATCCGACGGCACGATTTCTTCGGCAATGATCTTGTGGCCGCCCGCCTGGAAGAGCTAATCAATGGAGGGACGAAGGAGAAAAGACGAAGACAGTGACCGCAAGCCCCCTTCTTTGCAGCAGCCAATTACCTTGAAGCCCATAACCGAAGACTTTTGGCACATTGAAATGAGCAGCAGCGACCTTTTTCTGTCGTGGGCTTCTCATCCTGCACACAGCCCCGTGACGATGCCCGTGAGCGGTATCCCACGTCATGAGATGCCGTCCCCCGGAGTCCGATCCGGGATCCGGAATGTGGACTAACTCCTTTGCAACAGCGGAGATCGCAGTTTCAATCTGGATCATTTTGTCGGCTTCAAATCTGTGACTCGTCCAGGTGGATGGCCAACACTGCTCATTTGTAGCTTGTCCCACCGGAAACATGCTCCTCGTAGAGCTCAAAAACTCTCTTATGGTTCACTTCGGGGTTAAACTGCTTGAGCACCTTCTCTCTCCCGTTTGCGGCCATCCGAAGAGCGGAGTCCCTGTCAGCGATGAATTCCTTGACTGCGTCTGCGATTGCCTCGGGATTCTTCTCAGGGATGAGCAGGCCGGTTACGTGGTTCTCCACGAGTTCGCCGATTCCCGAGACATCTGTGGCGATGACAGGAACTCGGTGCACAAGTGCTTCCATGAGGACTGTGGGGATGCCGTCTCTGTCGCCGGATTTATGAATAATGCTGGGCATCAAAAAGATGTCCGTGGAACTGAAAAGCTCGGGTACAAGATCGTACGGAATGAAACCCGGAAATGAAACCCGGTCTGTGATCCCCAGTTTCCAGGCCAGGTATTGCAACTGGCTCATGCGAGGACCACCGCCTGCGAGGGTCAGATGAAAGTCAACGCCGGACTCCTTTAAAATTCTGCATGCGTGCAGCAGAAAATCATATCCCTTCTTTCCGACGAATCGGCCAAGAGCAAGGAGTCTGTATGGCGGCTTCATGGAGACAGGAGCTTCGATGCTCGGGTTCAGGGGAACGCCGTTGTATGTGAGGTAAATCTTGTCTTCACTCACGCCTGAATATGCAGATAAATACGCTATGTTCGCCCGGGTTTCGCTTCTGATGAAAGTTGCGTCCCGAAGTTTTTCCTTCAGTGCTCCGTCCGGGGGGTATATGTCCCAAGCTCTGGCCGTAAAACTGAACGGAATACCAGTGAGATGGGATGCGATCCACGCAGCAGTCGCAGGACCGTTTGCCCAGGGAGCGTGTATATGTTCGATCCCTTCTTCCTCAAATCGCCGTGCAAGGTGAAATCCGCAAAAGAATGCCCACAAGTTTTCCCCGCCCTTTTCGAATCCGTTCCAGCGCCTGATCGGAACGGTTCTCAAGAGTTCGGACGTGAGCGGAGGATTGCGCTTCCACCAGCGAAGCACGTCTTTCAGGCCGGTTCCGATAAACGGTATTCCGAGCCTCTCCATCCGGTGGGACACGGAAGCCATTTCCGGGGACAAATTGCGGGTTTTTTCGCCGTAAAGGGTGAACACCTTCAAAGGCATGCCCATGTTCCAGAGATTCACAACTTCCTTGAAAATAAAGGTTTCAGAGGGTTGTGGGAACCATAGCAGTATATAAGCGGTTTTGCGAGGCATCAGCGTTTCAGGACCCCTCCTTTGGGCAGAAATTGGTTGTAGAGTTCGATACCGGTGCTCCTCTCAAGAAACATTTGATAACGATTACTCAGTGAAGTGGGGCAGGCTTTCCGAGACTCCCCCACGAATCCATCACTTCAGTAGTCTCTGCATGACAACGACGCTCATCTCTTTCGCCACCATTTTCCTTCCTTCATCTCTGAGGTGTACGCCATCCGCTTGGTAAGCCGCATCCGTTCTCGGGCACAGGACACTCTGAAAGCTCAAGAAATAGGGTTTGGCCTTGACCTGCTCCGACAGCGCCTTGTATGGGGTAGTGAAATTCCCGCGAACGGTTGCGAACCGGTCGCTGTCAATCACAATCCCTTTTTCTTTGGCCTTAATAGCCTCATTCACAAGGCAGTCTTCCACCCAGATCATTGGTTGCCAGATCAAAAGGAATTCCGCTCCTCAGCATATCGTCACTTTGTTGACAAAATCATATCTTTGTTCGGTTAGATCAACCATTTCATTCAACAAAGGGCTATCCTTGTCCAGAGGCACTGCAACCTGATGGATTTTTTCCCGCAGTTCCCTGGTAAAGGACGCGTGCGTCGCGGCAGTCAATGGTTTGAGCAATCCGAACCAGCTGGCGTAGTAGCTTTCGATGAGGGAACGAACCCTTCGGTAACCATGATGCCCGTAGGGCGTGCGGTGCTCCGCGAAGTATTTGGCATCATTCGCCCCGTCATAAAAGATTACCATATCGGGCTTGTTAGCGTTTTCGATGAGTTCCTTCTGAAGATACTTGCTCTCCAGGAGAGAATTGAACGAATTGGTGCCGAAGTTCACCACAGCAAAGCGGAACCCGGAGGAATTCGCGTTCAATTCCTTCGCGAGAAAGCTGGCGATGGTTCTATCGACGTGATCCTTGGCCCCTCTCATGGTAGAGCCGCCAAAAAGCAAGATAGCTTTGTTCTTGCTCTGATCGGGGGAGCTGTCATTGTAAGCAGTGGGGCGAACGGCTGGATTCTGGAGAAAAAGCGTGTACGCGTTGTAGGTTTCTCCGCTCCCTTCTCTGGCATGACCGTATAGGGTGAAGTTGCTTATAATTATGGCCAGAAAGCTGAGACCCTCCACACTCACCGCGATGAGCAGAATCCATTTGAGCATCATTACGATGAATCGAAAGATCTTCTTCACTCCACCAGCCTCTCGTCTTCGTTAAGGCCGGTATACTAACACGAGCAGAGCCTCAGAGGAAGCCAAGCGGGACAAGGAACGAATTGAGCAGTCAGTAGAAGAGTGAGGCCTCCCAAAGCCCGAGCACACGAGTGACAACGAGCGAAACCGGCCTGGAGAGGCTCTGAACCCAAACGGGGGCTTGCTGTCTACAGCGGCAAGAAGCCCCACCCAGAGAACCATTCAATGCTGATCGTGTGAGAGTGCATAATGTCAAGATCGGCCTGTCCGGGCTGATCACAAGGTTGGCTAAGCAAACCGGGGGCCTAGCGACTGCCCGTTCCCTCAAACGTCCTCGCAAACGACCATATACTCGCC
>JAAYUJ010000545.1 GCA_012517775.1 Deltaproteobacteria bacterium | reverse complement strand
CTTTCCAACTCCCTCAACAAGCACTGCGGTGAATGGCTGACGATGCCCCTGCTTTTTTCGGTAGTCCTTCCGCCTCTTGTGCTTGAATACTACAAGCTTCGGGCCAAGTCCCTGCTGAACAATTCGACCCTGAACAGTCACATCCGGCAGCATGGGAGTTCCCACCTGTATTTGACCTCCCTCAGCCAGAAGCATGACCTGGTCCAACGTCACCCTGTCTCCCACCTGACCCGCCAGCTTTTCCAGTTTGAGCACCATACCGGTGCTGGCTTGGTACTGCTTGCCCCCGGACTTGAAAATCGCATACATACGAGTATCCTCCACCACTACCTCCCGTCAGCAGGGCAGGCAAAACGCCGGTACCGCGGTCGCCACCGTGACAAAAAAAGCGGCCTGTCCGGCCGCCTGAGTAACCGCCGCCGCCCCTTGATCACATTGTCGCATAAATGCCTTGCTTTAGAATCTGTTCCTGATATTCTCTGAGCTTCTCACAATTCTCCAGGCACTTGTTTTTGTCTTCACTGGCTCGATCGCAAGTGACACAAGGACTTCTCAACATGTTTCCGGCCTCCTCTCCATCAATTTTAAACGCTTTTATATAGAGGATACCTCAAAGCCATGTCAAGTCCTTTTTGAAGGCATCGAGCATTCCTATTGCAGACCCTCACCCGGTGCAACGAGAAGATGAAGCAGACGGGTTCACCAGAAGCACGCCTGTCGGTTTCGAGACCACATCCATGGTTCCTCCTATCCATGATCCTGACCGGAATTGCAGCAATATCCTCCGCTTCCATTCTCATTCGCCTCACCGATGCGCCTCCTGTGACGGTTGCCACTTATAGAGTCACCCTCGCAGCCCTGCTCATTGCCCCCTGGTGTGCATTTAGAAATCGTTCGACGCCATTGCACTGGAATGGAAGAGTCGTCGCCCTCACGCTCAGCTCAGGCGCTTTCCTTGCCCTCCATTTCATATTCTGGATTTCCTCCCTCTCTCTTACGTCCGTGGCCAGCTCCGCGACCCTCGTCAGTACAGCCCCTCTGTTTGTCGCCCTTTTCTCCTTTCTGTTTCTCAATGAAAAGCCTTCAAAAAAGCTTCAGTTCGGCATCTTTTGCGCGGCTGCAGGAAGTGCCCTGTTGGCTGGCCACGACTATTCATTTTCCGCGGAAGCTCTGACAGGCGACCTTCTTGCGGTGCTTGGAGCCATTATGGCATCGGGCTACCTCATTGCCGGTCGTTTTGCCAGACAATACCTTGGCCTTTGCGCATATACCGCTTCAGCATATGGGACCGCCGCCCTGATTCTTCTCCCGGCCAGTCTGCTGACGGAAACTCCCCTTTCGGGTTTTTCCGGAAAGACATATTTCTTTCTTCTCCTGCTGGCCCTGATACCTCAGCTGATTGGACACACGGCCTTCAATTGGACGCTGCGGTTCCTGTCTCCCACAAGGGTCGCCATACTCGTACTCGGAGAACCTCTGGGAGCAACCGTTCTGGCCTACCTCTTTCTGGCCGAGACTCTTACCATCGGCAAATTCGCGGGGCTGGCGATCCTCGGGTCGGGGATACTGGTCAGCGCAATGGCCATGCCTTCAGGAAAGGACTCCTTCGATGAATGAATGCGCTGCATCTGCAATTCCTCGAATCCATTATCAAAGGCCTGTCGCGGCTCGATGCATTCCATGATCGCTGTGCCGGGACCCCTCTTTCCTGAAAATCAAAGGGCAATCAGCAGGGTATGAGACAGATCCAGATCATCGTGTGAAAGGTTGGGAAAATGATCGACTGGAAGGAAACATGGGAATGGACTGCCAAACTGCTCCTTGCAGCCTCACTGGGAGGAGCTATCGGATGGGAACGTGAAACACACGGTCAGGCCGCGGGATTGAGAACCAATGTCATGGTCGCCCTGGGTTCATGCCTTCTCATGATGCTCTCTCTGCATATGGAAGCAATGTTCCGACATATGACCATGAACTCCGTGCTCCGGGTCGATCCCGGCAGAATCGCTTCCTATGCAGTGGCAGGCATGGGTTTTCTCGGAGCCGGCGCAATTATCAAGGGCAAAAAAACCATCGGCGGCCTCACCACTGCCGCAGGTCTCTGGCTCGTGACGGGTATCGGCCTCTCTGTGGGTGCGGGATACTTCATCCCCAGCATTGTGACGACACTCATCGCTCTCCTGGTGCTATACTGCCTCCGCACGGCCAAAATATTCCTGCCACACGACGTCTTTTCCCATCTCACCATCACTTGCAGGAAAACCGAGCGCCCTCTCTCAAGAATCAAGGAAATCCTCCTTTCACAACCCCATCTGGAGATTCGATTCGTCAACTATGTCAACAGACTGGAAGATCAGACCGTTACCTACCGAATGCGCATTTCCTGTAAGAGTGATCTCCCCTGGGGAGAAGTGGTGGGGAGGCTTATGAGGGAAATTCCTGGAATCGTTTCCATTTCATGGGAAGAGGGCGAGATTCCCTGATCCGCAGGCGATCAGGATCACTGCCCGCCCTGCAAAAAAATCTCCCCCGCATTGCGGGGGAGACGGTAAGGATCCCTATTCGCGAACCCGACTGGATGCTGCCGGAATCATACAACGAAAGCCACCGCGCCCATCCGGGCAAGCTGTTCGGAAACTACTTCGCGCCTTTCTCCTCCTAGCCCTCGTACTTGAAGGAGACTCTCATTTTCGCCCGATAGACGACCTTGTCCTCGTCGAGTTTCACGTCAAGCTCCGACACCTCGGCCACCCTGAGGTTTCTCAGGGATTTTTTCGCCGTCGCCAGCACTTCCTTCGCCGCCTCTTCCCATGAAACT
>JAAYUJ010000544.1 GCA_012517775.1 Deltaproteobacteria bacterium | reverse complement strand
AGTCGCTTGTAAAGTCGCGTTCCCGGCATGGCGGTCAGAAGCCCGATCATGGCAGTGACAATCCCGTTGTTCTGGATGAAATTGACCTGTTTCTCAAAAATGTCCGGGGGATCGTTGTCGAAACCGATAATGAACCCCCCCATGACCGCAAGGCCGTGTTTCTGAATGATACGGACCGATTCCGACAGACTGCGCCTGAGATTCTGCGACTTGCCGCATTCCCTGAGACTCTCTTCTGAGGGCGTTTCAAGCCCAAGAAACACTTTGTTGAAACCAGCGGCGACCATAAGGTCCATGAGTTCTTCGTCCTCGGCAAGATCAACGGAAGCCTCGGTGAAAAAGCTCAGGCGGCTGGGGCGGTTCTCCTGCCAGAAAATGATCCTTCTGAGAAGGCTTTTGACCCTCTTCTTGTTTCCGATGAAATTGTCGTCAACAATGAAGACGCTGCCTCTCCAACCCCTGTTGTATAGGGCGTCCAGTTCCACAAGCATCTGCTCATCCGACTTGGTTCTCGGCACTCGCCCGTTCATGACGATGATGTCGCAGAATTCACAGTCAAAGGGACATCCCCGGGAGTACTGGATGCTCATGGTGACGTAGTCTTTCATGTTGATCAGATCCCACATGGGAACAGGCACACTCCCGAGTGAAGGATGTTTGCCGGGCTCATAGACAGGCTGTGGCGCACCTTGCAGGAGATCCTTCACGAACTGTCTTACCGTCACTTCTCCCTCTCCCAGGACCAGATGGTCAACATCCGGGTAATCCTCCCGGTAGGAGAGAAAGAGGGGGCCGCCGCACACCGTCTTCACTCCCAGCGCGATGCAGCGGTCGATCACGTTTCGTGCCGAGTCCTTTTGAGCGATCATGGCACTGATGAAGACGTAGTCTGCCCAGCGCAAGTCAGTATCGGACAAGTCTCGCACATTCATGTCCACGAGACGCTTCTCCCACTCGCGGGGAAGCATGGCCGCCACGGTGAGGGCACCCAAGGGGGGGAAAGCTGCCTTACGGCGGACAATCCGTAGTGCGTGTTTGAAGCTCCAAAAGGTCTCCGCAACTCGTGGATAAACCAAAAGAATCTTCATCGTGGATCTCCTATTTCTGAATGGAAGGAAGGCCCCGTTGGGATCTCCTCTTCATTGTGGTGTGCCGAAGCAGTTGCTCTGGGTGAACTCACGGCCAGAGAGGGGGATACGGTAAATTCTCAAAGAGTCCCCGTCACTGCTTCGTAGGTCGGGTTTCCATACCCGACATCCGGGCGCAAATGCTGTCGGGATTGGAATGCGGACCTACTCGTTGAGAGAGTTCGGAATACGAAGATAAGTGACTATGATTCTTGTAAAAAGATGCTGCCTTCCATATGCCTGGAAAAAAAGCTCTTCTTCAACTTCCAGTTCCGGGCGGAAAGCTTTCTAAACTCGGGCTCCTGAATTTTGGAAACCTCTCTGGAAACATAAAAAGTAGTCTGCACTTTATATTCTCTTTGGGAGGAAATCAAGAACATCAACAAGAGTCGTGGTTCGGTCGGGAGATTGCCAAGATTCTCTGAGGAGGGAATCGGCATCAGGAGGATGCTGTGACGGCAATCGACCCGGAGTGGAGGGAAGCAGCCTGACGTTGTGATCTGTCAACTCTGTCCCCCAAAAATCTGTTCGGCGAAGTCCCGCCGCAGCCGCCGGGATTCCTCCTCAATGGTGGAAATGATGTTGGCGGCACCCTCGGTGGCGGCCATCTTTGGTTTGATGGCCGCATAGAATTCATTTTCCACCGTATTCAGGCGGTTCAGAGTCAGCAGGTAATTGGCGCGGGTGCGGTAGGCCCTGCGTACGAGGGTGTCATAATTGTCGCCCTCGACCGCCAGCAGATCCCGGTAATGATCGACCAGGACATTCATCCAGGTGGCATAGGGCTTTTCGAGTTCAGCTGAGAGCCCATTTTGATGGAGCGCCTCTTTCAAGTTCAGTCGGCAGCCCGGTTCGAAGGTCTCGATCGCCAAATCCAATGCCCGCCGCCTGGTAATCATGAAGTCCGTATCGAACTTCATCCGGCCGTTCTTGTACTTTTGCATGCGGTGGATGAAGTAGATGAACAGCAACGGGACCAGCACCATCCAGAAACTGACCTTGGGCTTCTCGAACACGGCCGCACCGACAGCGTTGGCAAACGCCAGCTCCCGCTCCAGGATGAGTTCCTTCTTTCTGTCCAAGTCCTTCATGGTCGACCGTGGGTGGATCTCGGAGCGAGGCGGCATTCACTTCCGGCTGCCCGGCATGTATTCGAGGCTGTCGCGGATACGTTCCGATCCCTCCGCAGGCTCCTCGAAGTCTGTGTAGTAGATGGCGGTGGCCCTCAGGCCGCGTTCGTCGATCACCTGCGCCATGTGTTGGGCACCGGGCAGGAGGTGTGCCAGCGAACCGACGCCAAAAATCAACGCCCAGATCGTCACGAATCCGACAATCAGTCTAAGCCAGGGGCTATAACCGGTCTGCGGAGCCAAAGCCCCGCAGACACTCTTTTCAGGTGATGCGCACTCTGTGTTCATTTTCTTAGATCTTGGCCGTGACCTCTGGGAAGATGATGTAGAACATGATATAGCCGACAAGAAGGGTGAAGCAGAGCTGAAAGGTCTGCCCGAAGACGTAAAGGGTAATGGGTTTCCCACCCTTGAAGTAATGGCCGAACTCCCTGAAGTCCGTCTCAAGGCCGATGCAGGTGAACGCCAGGGCGAAAAACCACTCACGGGCAATCCGGGTGAAGCCCCTGAGAACACCGTGGTTGATCATGACGCTGCTCATGTCGCTGCCCACGCTCTGGTCGATGATGGAAAACACGATCGAGGCGGCGATGAAGCCGATAACGAACTTCGGGAAGCGGTACCAGATTTCCCACCAGCTCACGGATTGACCCGGAGCGCATTCAACCCTGGCGCACCAGTACACGGCCACGGCGAAAGCCACGACACCGATCAGCACATTCTGGATCATCTTAATGGTTGCCGCCACATAAAGGGCCTTTTGCCCAAGAAAGGCACCCGCAGCAGCGACGGCACCGGTGGAATCGATGGTGCTGCCCATCCAGGAGCCGGCCAGGATTTCCGGCATACCGACCAGCTTGGCGAACGCTGGCTGGCCCACCATGCAGATTGCTGTGAAGACCATGGAAAGTCCGATGGCGAGCGTCAGTTCCTCTTTCTTGGCCCGGCAGGCCGCGGCGGTGGCGATTGCCGCGGAGACGCCGCACACCGACATGTCGGACGAAATGGTGATGTTCAGGGTCTTGGAAGGCATCTTGATGATTCTCTGGCCGAACCAGTAGGTCAGGATCAGCGTGACCGGCGTGCAAATCCAGGCGATGAAGATACCCGGTTTGCCGATGGCCAGGATTTTGTTGAAAAGGATCTCGGCGCCGAGGAGAACGAGCCCCGTCTTGATATAGTATTCGGTGCAGACCGCGGGCTGCAGCCACTTGGGCGTGCCAACCGTGTTGCTGATGAGCAGGCCGAATACGATGGCCCACAGCGGAAAGCCGAAGCCCCAGTATTTCATCAGGGCCTGGGTTTCAGCCATGTAGGCTAATATCGCGAGAAGGAAAACCACCGGGAAGCCTATGACGAACTGTCCGAAAGGGGTGCCCATGATGGCTTTGCCGATGCCGAAGAATATCGCGAGAATGATACACAGGCCAATCAGATAGGGAATGCGGTTAAAGGATTTGACTTTGAACTTGCCTTCGGCTTTGGAGGCGGCATCCTTGGCCTTCTGCCATGCGTTGATCTCCTTCTCGGCAGCAGCGTTGAGACTTGCGTCCTTGAAGCCTGCTTCGGCGGCGGCGGCCTGAGCGACCTTGGCATTCGCAAGCGCGGCTTCAGCTGCGGCCTTGGCCTTCTCAGCCGCGTCCTTAAAGGGAGCACCCATGGCCTTGGCGTCTTCCTCATTGCGGTAGAGGGCGTCTAAAGGGTTGATGTTCCAATCGCTGGGCGCTGACAAGAAGCTCTGGATGGTCTTGGCGAAATCCTGGTTTGTTGCCCGAACTCCGCGCTTGGCTGATGAGGCGTTATGCCACTCGATCGTCTTAAAGGGCGCTTTGGCGGCCTCTTCCTTCATCGTGGCATTGTATTTGGGGATTTCGGCCGCTTTCTCCGGCGGTCGCGGCAGGTAGATGGCCAACCCGACGATGAGAATCAGAAACCCCAGCCAAACGGCCATCCAGTCTTCTTTCTTGTAAAGATCGCTGAGAGTGGTCTTTCCACTCTCAATGACTACATAATCCGGTTCAGGTGCCGGCTTCACATCGATTTCAGCCATACTCCTTCCTCCTGGAAACCCTTGAAGGGCAAAAAGATACCACACTGATCCGCCTGCCGCCCCCGATTCGTTTGCT
>JAAYUJ010000543.1 GCA_012517775.1 Deltaproteobacteria bacterium | reverse complement strand
GGAGCCATCGACGTACGGTTGGAGGGAGAAAGTGCACTGTGGATTCACCTCTCCCTTCCTCTATGAGAACCGGCAAGGCGTCCACTCTCGAGGACGCCGAATGACGGTGTGCCTGGAATCCCTGATTGCAAGCATGCATGCCTCACTGCAAGGAACAGGAAGAACGAGGAGAAATAAAAAGATGTTCATATCCTCAGCGAAACCGGAGTCCTGCCTTCGTTCATGGGCGTCAACCAGGGGCTTTTCCGTGTCACATCGAGGCAATACGGAACTGGAAAGTACTTTCTCAATAAGTGGGTCGCGATTCCAATCCCCACAGCGTTTGCGCCCTGATGTCGGGTATGGAAACCGCACGTGCGACGCATCGTTACCTGGACTTTTTGAGAAGTTACGGGCTGGATGCATAAGTACCTGAAAGCAGGCATAGATCAGATTGAGTTGAGCGCAGGTGCTTCCGCTGGAACTGTGAGGGAGTGCAGGCAATAAGGCATAGACCGTCGAGGTCAAAAATCAGCTGTGCTGAAAATTGTCAGCCAGTTCCGGTGCTGCGCTGCATATCTCCGCCCTTATTTCTTCGAGATCAACGGGAACCTTTGTTTTTTCAAGGACCATGAGGGCCTTCATGATCTCCCAGTCCGGGAGAGCCTTACCAGCCGGCGGAAAAGCCTCCCGAATCTCGAGGAAGCGCCTTTCCTGATTGAAGACGCTGCCTCCTTGCTCACCAAAAGCCGCTGATGGCAGGACCACTTCTGCCAGGTCCACGGCCGGACTCGGAATATCGTCCTGAATCACCAGGAAATCGATTTTTTTGAGCAGCTTTTTCCACTGTTCGGGCTCTGCCCGCCAGAGAGAAGCTGCGTTTTGAAGATAGAGCGCCTTGGTTTTCCTGGATTTCAAGAACTCTTCCATGCCTTGACCCGGTTGATCGGGAATTGCGTCGGTCTGCCATGCATCGGCACACCTCTTTGCGCCTGCGGCGTCGGAGAGAGGAACAAAGCCGGGGAGGCGGCCGGGACTGATACCCATGAGAAGTGCTCCGGAGCTATTGACGGTCGGGGTAAGGGAGAGAATTCCTCCACCCTGACCGGCGTCCAAGCGGTCGGTGACCCAGGCCATCTTTAAGAAAGCTTCCGCCGCACGGGCGGTCTCCTCCTGATTCATCAGGGAATCGGTCATGAGAAAGGCCACTGAGCGCGCCTCTCCAAATCCTTGCTGAATGGCTTCGATTTTCGCCGCCAAGGCCACATTGGGCCCACCGGATGCTGCATCCGAAGCGACAGGGCTGAAACCGGCTTCGCGAAGTCGAGACTGTGGAATTCCCATCCCCCTTGCGACTGCCTCCGCGATCTGCCAAAGAATTTCATTCCAGCTCGATTGCGGCGCCTCAACAGCGACAGTGGCAAAAGAAGTTAGGGTGTCCGAGCCCGTAGCAATCCGCCATACGGGAATGCGCTTTCTACTGGCTCGTCGAACCATGGTCGCAACGACGGGTGCCGTCGTCTCGACATCGTCTCCCAGGAGAAAGATGGCCTGTGCCCGGGAGATATCCTCCATGCAGAAATTCGCTCCCTTCAGGTTCCGGAAGGGCTCAAGAAGAGTCAACATCTTTTCCCGCTGTTGACGCCCCGGAAAATCGATGTTGTTGGATTTTTGGACGGACCGCATCCATCGCTGGAGAAGATACAGGGCTTCGTTAGAGGCAACCGGAGAAGCCAGGGCCGCTATGGATTGCGCCCCATGCTGCTCCCTCGCCCTTGAGAAGCCCTCAATAACGGCTGCGAGGGCTTCGTCCCATGTGACTTCCTTGAGGCGCCCTTTAGTGCGAACCATTGGACTGGTCAATCGCTCCCCGAACCACAGGGAATCATACGTGCCGAAACGGCCTCTTTCACAGGTCGATGCCCAGTTGGGAGGACCTTCGTAACCGTCGCTGATCCAGATGAGCCTCTCTCCCTTGACTTTGAGATCGACACGGCAGCCGCAGCCACAATGCACGCAGTGAGTCTCCACGGTTCGCCAGTCGAGGCGGTGCACCACCCGTCCGTCCCGCCTTTCCATCAGTGCGCCTGTGGGACAGAGATCGACGCATAGTCCGCATTCCACACACCGTTCATTGAATCGCGGCCACTCCTTCAAGACGATGGCATCGGAACACTGAAAGACGGCACATGCCACATTGCAGCGCTCACAACGAATGCACTTGTTGGGATCCAATGCGATATGAGGGTGCACATCTACCGCCGCCACCCTTTGATAGTGGATCTTCTTGCTCGGTTGATCACGCCAATCCACCTGGAATTCGTTCATGAGTTCTCTCAGGCGGCAATCGAAGGCCGCAGAGCACCCACACTCAAGGCAGCGTGCCGCCTCTCTTTTCACCTGATCCTCACTCAGCCCAAGTTCGACCTCCTGGAAGCCCTGTACGCGCTGGGTCGCATCCAACTCCGGCATCGACTCCCGGGAAATGGTCTTCATCACGCTGAAAGGCTCCTGATCGATGCTGTCCAGATCTCCCTTGCTGATGTTGAAGTGCAGAGGCTCCGATTCCACTTTGCCGAACTGGAAATACCGGTCGATGGAGTAGGCTGCCTTCCGTCCGTCGGCCAGGGCCGCAACCACAGTGGACGGTCCTCTGAAAAGGTCTCCACCGGCAAAGACTGTCCCTTTTCCAGTGTGCATGCTTCGCGGGTCCCCGCCGATGGTATTCCAACGGGTAACAGGCAGTTGGGACATGAAAATATCGGATTCGGGATCTGGTATTTGGGAGTATTGCCCGATCGCACTGATGACCTCATCCACCTCCCTGACAGTTTGCGATCCTTCCACGGGTATGGGACGTCTCCTGCCGCTGGCGTCCGGCTTCCCAAGCTCCATGCGGATGCACTCCACTTTGATCGCGGAACCGTTTCCCTCCATTATTCCTGTGGGAGCAAGCAAATAATGGATGTTTACCCCTTCCTTTTCAGCTGCCTCAATCTCTTCGTGGCTGGCAGGCATTTCGTTGCGGGACCGCCGGTACAGGATGGAGACTTCACGGGCTCCCATCCGCAGAGCCGACCGTGCAGCGTCGATGGCCACATTCCCTCCCCCGATCACTGCGAGGCGCTTCCCCTTGACCCGCTCCATCCTGCCGGTTTTTGCGATTTGTTCCAGGAAATCCACACCCCGTGTAACCCCCGCGAGATCCTCGCCCACCACACCGAGTTTGCGAGCAGCCCATGCACCGATGGCGAGAAAAATCACCTCATGACCATCCCTCATGAGGTCATCCAGCGTGAAGTCCTTTCCCCAGCGGACTCCCTTTCTGACTTCAACCCCGAGACTGAGAATCCCCTCGATCTCCCAGTTCAGCACCTTCTTTGGCAGTCGGTATTCCGGGATCCCATAGCGCAGCATTCCACCCAGTTCCTCCCTCTCTTCATAAATGGTCACGGCATGCCCGAGGCCCCTGAGGTAGTACGCAGCGCTCAAGCCGGCGGGCCCGCCCCCGATGACAGCCACATAATGGCCCGAATGCCGGGGGACGTTCGGGAGGATGCGTTGACCCGACGACATCTCGTAGTCTGCTACAAACCTCTTGCAGTGATTGATGTTCACCGCCTCATCGACCAGAAGCCGCCGGCATACGGTTTCACAAGGGTGGGGACATACGCGGCCTATGACCGCCGGCATGGGAATCTTCTCCTTGATGAGCCGAACCGCTTCCCGGTATTCTCCATGGCGTATGAGGGCCAAATAGCCCTGTATGTCCACATTGGCCGGGCATGTGAGTGTGCAGGGTGCCACGCAGTCCCCGTAGTGGGTATCCAGGAGAAGCTCCAACAGAAGCTTCCTTGTCTTTTGGAGTTCCTCGCTTTCCGTGATGATTTCCATATCCTGTGCCACAGGAGTACTGCATGCGGCCTTGTACTGCCTCTCACCGGTAACATGTACCACACACAGTCGACAATTCTCCAATGGGCGCAACAAAGGGCTGTAACATAAGGTGGGGATGTAAATCCCCTCGTTCCTTGCAACATCAAGGATAGTCGCACCCTCCAAAGCCTCGACCACCCTGCCGTTCAAGCGGATTCTCACCTTTCTGCTCATCCTCTCCTCCAAAATGCTGGTCGGAAACAATGTGTTGCTTGTTTGTAACGT
>JAAYUJ010000542.1 GCA_012517775.1 Deltaproteobacteria bacterium | reverse complement strand
GCCGCTCGATGTATTGGTGCTTCATCCTGTTCCTCCCGCCGCATGCCATTGAGAACGCTCGAGGCCTGTTGCAGGTCGCCGTGGATCGAGATCAAAACGAGGCCGATGAGAGGTCTGAGCTCATCAACGGCAATGGTTTCCTCCAGCACATCGTCTTTGTTGGATAGGAGAAAACTCACCGCACTCCCCTCGAGAAGAACGCAGTGAAGAGCGTCTCGCAGCTCCCTCTGGTTGCCTGCCCACTGGGCATCCAGTTTCCTCAGGTCTTCCTCCAGCACTTTCAGCCCTTCCTCCAGGTACTTTCTCCTCAGACAACCGCGGTAATAATCCTCGGCTACGAGGTTGAAATCCTTCGCGTTGACGGAAATCGCCGAGGCGGCTCCAATCTCCTTGAGGATGGAACCGGTGAGTTTTCCCCATGCAGAGTGTTTCTCAGGGTCAGCAAGCCTGCGCTCCAGGTCTTTTATTGTCTCATCCAGCTGGAGTGCCTCGATGAGATCGTGGGCATCCTCCCTGAGAATCTCTAAAAGGGCTTTACAATATTCGTCATGGTAAACCCGCAAGTACCCGGAATACCTTCGGCTCGCACGGATCCTCCTGCACCGCTTGAGAATTTGCCTCAGGCAGTGGTTGGGGGTGTCACACCTCACGAAGAAGGTGGGGATGCCAATGGCCCTCCCGAAAAAGATCTGTCTCCGTTCACTCTCCACGAAGGGCGTGTCGGGAATGTGGGAGTGGTCGATTCTGCCCTGGGCGATGAGCTTGAACGCCAGGGCGTTGATAAGAGTTTGCAGGTCGGCTGCAGGGGAGAGGTCGTCTGCCAGGCTTTCAAAAAGACTGTAATGACGGCCCTCGAAACCGCTGAATCCCATGACATGGTATTCGCGAAGTCGGTAGAGAAGGTACAGAGCCATCTTTTTGTCAAACACACCCAGATCGGAGAGGTCGCTCTTCAGCCTTTCCCCGTTTCCGAGTCTCCCGTCCAGAGCCGGGCTCTTGTCCGTGCTCATGAGGGCGACGAAGTAATCAATGAGGCGGAAGTCTCCTATGAAATCCCCTTTCAACCCCAGGACCAGGCTGATGAGCCTGTCGAGCCAGGGAGGACCGAATGGCGTGATGGGACGTCCGAAGACCTTCAGGTGAGCTTTCTTCTTCCATCGCCGCCAAATCATCCTGAGGTGGGTATAGTCGAGCTCATGGGGCAGAAAGGCGAGGGCTTTCTCAGGGTGGAAGTCGCAGAAATCCAATCGATAAGGAGCGGCGCTGTATGTCCCGACGAACAGAGGCATGAAATGCTCCGCAATCTTGATGACCAGGTCTCCAACATACTTTTCGTCAGCCCTCCCGAAGCCCGAGAATTCATCTCCCAGGCATCGAGAAATCCTCATGCTCCCGAGGCTCAAATGCGTCCCGTTGTTGGCCAGGCTCGTGTTGGACATGCTGGGCAGAATCACCAGGTTTCTCGTAATGATGCCCGCTTCCCTGAGCTTTGCGACGGCGTTGAGCTGGCTTCGACTCAGGACTTGATGGCACAATGCCATGTAGGCGTGCTTTTCCTCTCCCTTGTCCCATCCTGACAGGCAGGGACTCATGAAGAGCTCACGATAAAAAGCATCCGAAATGCATGCATTGAGCTCCTTCTGACGCACCGGAGTCGTTGGTGCCGCATAGATGACGGCCCGCTGTCCGCTGGCCGTGAGCCGGAACTTCGCGTTTGCATACATGACCAGGAGTTGAGTGAGCAGGAAGCGCTTGGCCGTTTCTCTTGCGATGGCTTTTCCCATGCCGCTTTCCGGGCGTAGGGGCACTACATGGAATGAATAGGTTTCCGGGGATGTGTTATCGTTGGAAAAATGGTCGAGGAGCCTGTTTCCTGTCTCCCTGATGCTGTCAGGGAGTTCCTGTTCGGAACCCAGGACGTCGGCCAGGGAGAGCTTGATGAGATAGCTTATGGGTATCCGCAGGTGTTCATCGCCGTACTGACGGAACAGAAACCGTCCTGTGTCGCCGCGCGGCCCTGCCGCGGGGTTCTTCTTGTCGGCGAGAAGATCGCTCTCTAGCCCGAGTTTCCTAGTTATGAAAAAAGCGTCTTGATATACAATTTGTTTCAAGCACTTACAGTAGGCAATGCCTTACCCTAAAACGCTGTTTGGCTCCTTTTGAAGTTCAAGGACGGAGATGAGTTTTTCCTGAAT
>JAAYUJ010000072.1 GCA_012517775.1 Deltaproteobacteria bacterium | reverse complement strand
TGGCGCTCAGGTTTGTTCCCGCAAGACACAAGATGGCGGCCCTCTCCCATCGGCAGGAAGAGGCCATACTCGCGGCCAGGCGTCGATTCATTGAGAGAATGATCAGAGAGGATCCCGAAGCATTCACTTTTTATCATCCCACGGAGTATTTTTATTCACAGAGCATTCTCAACAATCTCCTATTCGGAAATCTGAAGGAAGAGCAACCCCAGACAATGGAGCAGATAAGACGGAGTGTGGTTGATCTCCTGAATGAAAACGATTTGATTGACGAAATAATGGAACAGGGCCTTGAATTTCAGGTGGGGAGCAAGGGTGATCGGCTTTCCGGTGGCCAAAAACAGAAAATCGGCCTGCTTCGAGCGCTTCTCAAGAAAACACCCATCCTCATTCTGGATGAAGCCACAGCAAGCCTGGACAATGCGTCGCAGGCCCGGATTCAAGATTTGTTGTGCCATGATTTGAAAGGAAGAAGTACATTGATTGCCGTCGTCCATCGATTGGAAATGGTCCGCGGATTTGACCGGATTGCCGTCATGAAGGGAGGCAGGATCGTTGAAATGGGGCGATACGAGGAGTTGATGTCCCAGGGGGGGCTCTTTTATGAACTTGCCGGAGGAACGCAAAGCACATTGTGATCTGGATACGTCGGGGCGCTGTGAACTGGATGAGAATCTGGAGATATTCAGTCGCGTGCCGGTTTTCTCGGGGATTCCCGCTCAAAGACTGCGGGTGTATGCTTATTTGAGCAGAAGGGCTCACTACAGCCCGGGGGAATTTCTGTTCAGGCAGGGCGACAGGGATAACAAGGGATATATAGTGATCTCCGGTCGGGTGCAGATGATCCGGGAATACAGGGAGCACTCCCTGATACTGAAGGAGATCCAGGAAGGTGAGTTCTTTGGAGGACTGGCTCTGCTTTCTGATATTCGGCGGCTCTTTTCCGCAAGAGCGATGGACCCCCTTGATTGCCTGACTGTCGACAGGGAGAGTTTTCAGAAGCTCGTGGTGCAGTTTCCCGAGGTGGCCATCAAGTCCATTGACATCATGATCCGGCGAATCGTAGAGATGGAAGAGAAGTTGCTCGAGACCAAGATTCAAGAGTGCGTTTATGGATAGAAACCATGACGAAAACAGCTGGGCCGATGGTGCAGTCCCCGTGGATTCGGTTGAGGATGAGGAAAGAAAAATCAGGCGGTTGAGGAGAATGGTTGATTTTTCCCTTGCTCTCATAGCCCAGTCTGACCTCTCCCAGCTTCAGGCCCAAAAGCTTGTGCAGGTAGTGAGAGAAAAGGCCCTTGCTCTCTTTCCCGGCAAGGAAGAGACGTTTGATCTGATCTACGCTCCCCGGTTTCGGCGCCTGATCGTAGAAAGGTACGGACTGAACTGAGAAGTCCGTTTGAGGGTATCACGGAGCTGTGGGTCATCTAACCAGATCGCCTCTTCATCGGAAAGGATACGGCATCACAGCCGGAATCATGTACTTTCGTACTGTGAACGGCACGGAGAGCCCGAGGAAATGATAGAATGTCAAGGAATTGTGTGGAATGCCCGTACCTTCTCAATAAGTAGATCGGGATTCCAATCCCGACAGCCTTTGCACCGGGGTGTCGGGTGTGGA
>JAAYUJ010000541.1 GCA_012517775.1 Deltaproteobacteria bacterium | reverse complement strand
GACAAGAGTGATGCCGAAGGTTCAGCACGGCAACTTCTCAATGAGTCAAGGCAACCATAGCCTTGTAGGTCGGGTTTCCATACCCGAAAACATGGAGCAAAGGCTGTCGGGATTGGAATCCCGACCCACTTATTGAGAAAATACTCAGCACGATCCTAATGCGTTTTAATAACTCCGTTTGAGCGCCGCCTTTCCCTGTCTGCGAGCTCATACTCGGAACTCCAGCACGCTCATAGCTTTTTCAATGAACCCCCGAAATCGATGGGCCTCCTGACATAAATGACATCCCACGGCGGGATCCATGCCCTCCATGAGGTTTCAAGTCCCGTTGTGCCCGTGAGCATGATGACCTGAAGATTGCGCAATTCTCCACTCGGCCGCATCATGACTTCCAGCCAGCTCATACAAGCTGTAATGATAGTGGGGAAACCTCTTGCAGCTGCCCGCGATCCGAAGCAATTCGATGAGTATCGTGAGGTGCATCGCTAGTGATCTGGGTATTGCGGTACAGTGCTTCTCTCTCTAGGAGTTCTTAGAGTTTCTTGCAGGTTCTCATCGATGTCAAGAACTTCAACATGAACGTTCACACTTCGTATCCCGCAAAAGAGAAACCACGCCCAAAGATCATAATGTGCCTAACTGCCTGTCCATTCGGCGAACATGCATTGGACCGTTGTGGTTCTTGCCTTCCCATTACAGGGAATTCGCACCAAAATGTCATTGCCAGAATCGACCACACGTGCTACCAGAAAAAAACAAAAAAGCGATTTCTTATCAATCACTTGGGAACAAAAAGAGTGTCTTCTCAATAATTGGGTCGGGATTCCAATCCCGACAGTGTTTCCGTATTGAGGGGTTACCGATAAGAGTACTTGCTCAATCAGAAGGAAGGTGACGGAACCCGCGTAACCATCCGCCTGTGATTTATTACCGTCAGTTGAATGGGGTAGGAGAGAACAACTGTGGCGCGGATCCTGATTGCCGACGATGAACCCATTGCCAGAGAGAATTTGCAGTACGTGCTGCGCAAGGATGGCTACGAGACTTTGTCCGTTGAGAATGGAGCGGCAGCCATTCGCGAACTGGAGACGAAACAATTTGACTTGGTCATGACCGATCTTCGCATGCATCCTGTGGACGGCATACAGGTCTTGCTCCGCACTAAAGATCTTTATCCGGATACGGAGGTTATCGTCATTACAGGATATGCCACCGTGAGGTCTGCAGTTGAAGCGATGCAAAAGGGAGCCTTTCACTATATTGCAAAGCCATACAAAATCGATGATGTTCGCAACCTGGTTCGTCAGGCGTTGGAAAAGAGGTCGCTTCGCCAGGAAGTGACCGAGTTGAGGCGTAAGGTCAAATCCCAGGAAGAGGCCCATCTCCTGATCGGCAATAGTCCCGAGATGGAAATGTTGAGGAAGACCATTGAGCAGGTTGCTCCCACTGACTGTAACGTGCTGATATTGGGGGAAACAGGCACAGGAAAGGAATTGGTCGCTCGCACCATCCATAGGCTGAGTCCCCGTGCGCAAAGGCGGTTCTTGGCCATAAACTGCGGGGCCTTCAGCGAAGAGCTTCTTGCCAACGAGCTCTTTGGGCACGAGCGGGAAGCTTTCACCGGGGCGAGAGGAATCAAGAGAGGTTTGCTGGAGGTTGCTCAAGGTGGGACGATTCTCCTGGATGAAATCGGCGACATGCCGCTCTCGATGCAGGTGAAACTCCTTCGCGTTCTCCAGGAGCGAACTCTGATGCGTGTGGGGAGTACTCAGGAGATTCCTATTGATATCCGAGTGATGGCAGCTACGAACAGAGATCTGAAACTGGAGGTTGAAAATGGCACCTTTCGCCAGGATTTGTTCTATCGTCTCAATGTCATTACTCTCACTGTGCCGAGGTTGGCTGAGCGGAAGGATGATATTCTCGTCCTGAGTCTTCATTTCCTGAGAAGATTCTCCGGAGCACAAAACAAAGCAATCGAGGCAATCTCGGACGAAGCAATGGACGTTCTGCTGGCCTATGAATTTCCAGGAAATGTTCGAGAATTGGAAAACATCATGGAACGTGCCGTTACACTGGCGGGCGGGAAAACCATAGAAGCGGAACATCTGCCTGCGGATCTTCGGGTTCTGGGAGTTAGAATGTCCCAGCAACAGAGGGGATTCATGACACTGGAAGAAAATGAAAAGGAATATATCAAGTGGGTTCTTGAGCAGGTGAATGATAACAAAACCAAAGCAGCCGAGATCTTGGGGATTGATCGCGTCTCCCTCTGGCGCAAGCTGAAAAGGTACAGCGAGATGTGAGCTATTGCCGCAGAAATGCACATACCAAAGGCTGGATTCACATCCTGATTAGAGTGTGTCGGGTTGTGAAACGAATACCTGACATTTCAATTCCCCGGAGACTGCCGGACCAAACAAATCGGCATGCTGCATTTCCATGGCGGCGCTGTGGAAATCCGAGTGGTCTTGCCTACCTGCAGAGGTTCCTCTCACGCCTTTCTGAATCTGAGAAAAAAGTCCTCGAATGCGTCTTTTCAACTGAGGAAATACCGACTGTTGCATGATGTAACAAGCCTGTCTGGTGCTGCAACAACCATTTTATATTGAAACATCAATGAATTAAGCCAAAGTCCCAGCACCGTGTTGCAGAGTGCAATATCTAAAAAGACACTCCGCACTTCTTGGTTATCCAAATTTCTATTGTGATATCAGCTTTTTAAACATGGTGTGATTGCATGGCACGCAGTTTGTTTAGTAGTGCTGCAGGAATCTGGAGTGAGGACCTTTAGACTCTCCGCAAGCACCATTCTTGCCATGGACGGTGGATGTATGGAAGAGGACTTCAGGGGGAAGTGGATGGAACGGCGGAAAATTCTCATGGTGGGGAAAGGTGATCTCTTCACCGAAGAAGCAGTGGACTATGTGATTCATATAGCCGGCTGCCTCGATTATGACATTCTGGCCGTGCATGTGGGGAGGGGCAGGAGCGGAGCCGCCTCTTTGGATTCCGAAGACCTTTGGCGTCAGGGCTTCAGAAGACGCGCCGCAGAGGATGCAAGAACGTTGGTGAACAAGGCCCTGAGGAAGGGAATTGCGTGCGCACATGGAGTGAAGTTTGGAGATTTGGGTACGGTTGTTGGGGAATTTACCCAGGAAATCAAGCGCATTGAGTTTATCGTCGCCGACGCGACGGTGAATCGAATGGAAATCGGGTGTGAGATCAATATCCCGGTATTTGGCGTCGTTTCACAATCATTGAATGCACAAGGAGGAAGAATCATGGCAAAGGAGCAGAGCTTGCTGAGGAAAAAACCATGGGGCTGGACCCTCGGTTTTGGTGCCATTACCGCAGCCCTTTATGCGGCAGTCTTCATCAATGCCGATACCGTAACGACCTATTTTGCCATGGGTGGCTGGCATGGAGTCTTACCCATTTCAACGGTGTTCGTCTTTTCTTTCGCCCACGGCGCATTTGCCGGCAACCTCTGGTCGTTGCTTGGGATCGAGGCGGTTAAAAGGAGTACACTGCGAGAGGTGGAGCGAAAAGTCGTCCAGAAGAGAAAACAGGCTCGGAAAAGACCCCGTGCCTACGCGTATATCAATCCTTTTCACAGGCTTTGATCGCGAATTCCTGTTGAAATTTTTGCGGAGAGTATCGCTCTCCATTGCTGAATTCTAAAGATCTCTGAAGAGGAGAAGTAACATGGAAGGTTATGCACAGGAAGTAGTTAACTTCATTGATTTGAACATGTTGTCGATCGGCTTTTTGTTTGTGGTCGGCTTTATAGGTGGACTTGTAAGCGGTTTTATCGGCTCGGGGGGGGCCTTCGTTTTGACTCCCGGGATGATGAGTCTTGGGGTGCCGGGGACCATTGCCGTGGCGAGTAATATGTGTCATAAGTTTCCCAAGGCCCTTGTAGGCGCATATAAACGTTTGAGGTATGGCCAGGTGGATATCAAGCTGGGTCTGGTCACTGCAGTATCGGCAGCTGCGGGAGTGCAGGTGGGGATAAAGATTCAGCAGTTCATCCTTGGAAAATGGGGACAGGCAGGGTCGGATCTCTATGTAAGCCTTTCCTTTGTTGCGGTGCTCCTGGTTGTTGGTGGTTATGTTCTTTATGATGTCATGAAGACCTCGAAGGATGGTGGTGAAGAGAAAATTTCATCACTTGCCCGAAGGCTTCAGGCGATAAACCTTCCCCCGATGATTCACTTCAAAACTGCTAATATCAAGATATCTCTCTGGTTCACTATCCCGGTTGGTTTTGCTACCGGTATGCTCGCTGCGACCATAGCCGTCGGCGGTTTCATCGGGGTGCCGGGAATGATTTATGTCCTTGGAGCATCAGGTCTCATCGCCTCTGCCACTGAGCTTGTCATTGCGTTTGTGATGGGTTTTGGAGGCAGCGTCAACTGGGCAATGCACGGCATGGTGGACATCCGGCTGGTACTGATCATTCTCGGGGGATCTCTTCTGGGAGTGCAACTGGGAGCTATTGGTACGACTTACGTGAAGGAACACATGATCAAGATGGTCATGGCTACCATCATGCTGATCGTCGCACTGAGCAGGGGGCTTGCTATCCCTGGGTATCTCGACAGGTTGGGTATAGTCGGCGTGAATATCAAAACGCTCAACATTCTCGGCAAGATCAGCTTCATCACCATGTGTCTTGCCCTCGCGACCGGTGCTGTAATCATTCTGGCCAGCATGTGGCGGGCCAGCCGAGCGAGCGTCCCGATGGAAGAAGGATATGCGCAGGTATAGGAATATACTTGTAGGGGTGGATGGTTCCCAACCGGGCTTTCATGCCCTTGAGGAAGCCATACGCTTGGCGCAATGGGGAAAGGGCGGGGTTGCGGTGATTCACGTGGCCCCTTCCTATGAGGGGGATTTGAGTCTTGTAGGGGTCAGAAATATCAGAGCGGTGGTTCGTGGTCCCGGCGAACAGATTCTGAGCGAAGCGGTGGAGATCGCAGAATCTCATGATTTCTCGATCAGAACCATTTATGACGAGGGGAAAGTGCACGAGAGGATTGTCCACCATGCGATGGCGAGAGATGTTGACCTGGTTGTTCTGGGGGCAAGGAGAACCCTATCCATGGCCTTGTTTTGCCTCGGAAACGTAGCGACCAGAGTGGTCCACCTCTGCCCGGCAGATGTTATGGCAATTCCCGATCAGGCGCCTATCGGGTGGGAGAAGATCCTGTTTGCATTCGAAAGTTCCAAATGCGGGAAGGATGTGGCCGCGCGGGTTATAGAACTGGCCGTGATCCATGGAGGAGAATTGAGGACCCTGTCAGTGAAGCATTCGTTCTTAGGCTCGATCCGAAAAGTGCCGATCGGCAAAGAGTGCCTTTCCAGGAGAAACGCCATTGAGTGCCTGGAGAGCATACACATGCAGGCGGATCATGCGGGGGTGAGGAACGAGGGGATTCTCTGGTGCGGTCGCTTTCACAGGGTGGTTGCGAAGGTTGCAGAGGAGCAGAACATAAACATGGCCATCATTGAATTGAATGGAAGAATGAGGCCAGTGTGGGGTTTCGGCAGAAGCATTATCGGAAGAACTATCGGCAGTGCACCGTGTCCACTGCTTTTCCTGGGACCGAATAGGATCAACGCCGCAACGTGAGGCACTCCCTTCCAAGAGCTTGGTCATACACAGGAAAAACTCTCAAAGCATCAAAGCCTGATCATTGTTCAATACCCAAGCCAACAAGTTCTTGTGACGATGCTTCTGCCGAT
>JAAYUJ010000540.1 GCA_012517775.1 Deltaproteobacteria bacterium | reverse complement strand
ATTCTTTGCCCCAAATGCAAGTTTCCCATCGAGGTAAAGGAGATTGAGCCCGACCCGCAGGAGAGCGGCAGAGCTCATGGTCCCGCTCCGAGCAATACTGAACTGGAACAGGTTCAGGAAGAAATGTCCCTCCTCGACATAGTCGATGATGACGTGAGGACGTCTCTCATATGTGTGTCCAACCCGGTACGAGCCGAGAAGACTCGCAATGCCGTCATCCAGATGGGGTTTTATGCGGTGGTTGCCACAAAGGCGTCGTTTGCCATCAAGAAACTCCAGAACAACCACTACGATTTGATCATCCTGGATGAGCGTTTTGATTCCAACAAGCCTTCGGAGAACCTCTTTCTTCATCATCTTCAACTGGTCCCCATGCACCTGCGCAGGAGGTTCTTTCTATGTCTTTTGAGTGAGGACAAGGATACACTGAATCAGATGCTAGCCTTTCAACAGGGGGTGGACCTTGTGTTCAACACCAAGGATCTGGATAAGATGAAGGTTATCCTGACCCGGGCCATGAAAGACCATGAAGGGCTCTACAAGGTATTCACCAACGAATTGATCAAAAAGGGCCAACGCTGACCAAAGAGAGTTGGTATATGATTTTTAAACGCTTTCGTGTCAGGCATGAAGCGAAGCATTTGCGAGCAAGAGTTGAAAGTTGTGTGAGTACGATACTGGAGTTGGACAAGCACCTAGGAAAGGGAAAAATCAAGCCGGAGATCATCCAGCAGTTTGAAAAACTGAAAGAATCTCTCCAGTATGTGAGTGATGATTCAGTGGATGAGAGAGACATAAATAGAATCGAGGAGGCCACCAATCAATTGCTGGCCGAAATTCGTGTGAGCTATGGTGAGGGTTTTGCCGGTTCCTTTTACGAAGGGGAGAAACACTGATACCTGCTGACAGATAAGAATCCGGGTTTTCCTCCCCGGTACGACTTTCCTGGTTGGAAAGGAACGATCACAGGGGAAGCTCGAAAAGCCCTACTCCATTCTATTGTATTTATCCCAGCTCTTCAGGCACAATACCACAAATCGAACAAGCCGGCAGCCCCGCTGTCGGCTTGTTCCGTCCTGTCGCCCCGCGAACCCGCAGCGTCAATGCCTTATTCAACCGCATCACAGGCATTCGTGTGGACCCTTATTCACTCATTCTGGGGGTGTGCAGGAGATTTGCATCGATGACCCTCCAGGTGTACGTACTGGGGGTCAACGATGCGGCTGAGGTATAAACCCTTGGAGTTTTGCATTTTTGGTGGCGGTGCAGGGCTTCGAACCCCGGACACTACGGATATGAGCCGTATGCTCTGACCGACTGAGCTACACCGCCTTGCGGAGTAAACGGATAATTAGCTGAAAAGGCTGACCCAGTCAATACCAAAGTGACTATCACCCGCTGTGTATCGAATCCGCAGTGTCGTTGTTTTCAAGCATCACTTCATAGTTGATGGCCAAATGTCTCTCAACCGTGTATAAAGAATGCCTCATTGAACAAGAAAGCCGTAGCTGTCTTGCTTTGAAAACGCACTGTGTGGAGTATGGACTCTCTGCTGCCTCTTTTTGGGCCAGTCCTGATTTCGTGGGATTGCCCCGGGGAACCCCCTATATCCTGTTTCTCGGCAGCATCGTTGCGGCGCTTTGTTTCTGTGGCCGGGATAGGAATTGACAAACGCAATCTTTTTAAGATAAATGGTGATAACTCCTTGATGCAAAGGGGTTTTTGGTATTCCAAGGGACTGACAACCGGTAGTGAAGTGTATGCAGCTTGCGGGACGATCAACATGTGTCCTGAAAGCTTCATCTACCACAATTGGAGTTCAAATGTCGGAGCACAAATTGAGTCATCGATGCGCATTTGATCCACACCTTTGCATGGTGGAGACCTGCCGGGAGGCTTACACGTGAATCAAGCCGTTTACGAGGTGAAGATCATCAGTGACTTTGCCGCGGCCCATCATCTGAGGAATTTCCGAGGGAAGTGCGAGAGCCTTCACGGCCACAACTGGAAGGTGGAAGTTGTCCTGCGGGGAACAGACCTTGATGAGAGCGGGGTCCTGGTGGATTTCAGTGAAGTGAAACAGGTCACTCGCAGCTTGTTGGAGGAACTGGATCATCACTATCTCAACGACATCCCGTTCTTCCAATCGAATAATCCCTCTTCTGAGAACATTGCCCGCTATCTTTTTCACCGCCTGGCGGAGCGTTTCAGTGACAATGGGTTCTGGTTGCACAGCGTGTCTGCCTGGGAATCGGAAAATGCCTGTGCAACATACATGAATGTGGATTCTCGAGCCTAAGCCGTATACCAAAAGGAGCGCCAAGATGGGAGTTCTCAGTGAACATGCGAAAAGCTACAGCGGAAAGTGTGACGGAGGGCGACAGAGGTCTTTCAGAAGGCTTTTTCTGGCATTGGCGTTTGTGACTCTTCTCTGCTTGCCCGGTTCGACCTGGGCTTTGCAACGGCACGATCTGTCTCAAGGAGGAACGACTCACGCGGCGCCATCAGGGGGGATACTCGCCGGTGCGGGACTTCACGGGCAGCCCGGGGAATCTCAGGCAGGGCATGCGATGGCGTCGACTACCGCCGGTTCAGGAGCAGCAGGTGCTTCTCACGGACAGGAGGCGGGATCGCATGGCCCCGCGGCGGGTCAGGCATCCTCACACGGAGCTGACGCACAAACGGTCGCGCCGGGTGCTGTTGGCCATGCTCCCGCGGGTGGAGCAGAAACAGGTCATGGGGCGGCAGGTGAACACGGAGCACCCGGGGCAGCCCATGAAGCGCATGGTCCCCCACTTCCCGAAATTTCTCCCATTCCCGGGTTGAGCTTTGTGGAGGCCATGATCAATCTCATGGAACACGAGCTCAAAGGGCGTTTTCTGGGCTGGAGGCCCAACGACATTCTGATCGGGCGATGCACGGACAATGTGAACAATTACCAGCTCGGTGTGCTCGAGGCGATGCGCTTCACTACTCTGCGCCTCAAAGACAGCCTCACACGAATGGGAGATGCAGACACATACGATCCTGACCTGGAGGCGGCCCTAAACCTCTTCATGAACAAGGCGGACCTGTTCTGGTTTCCCTCCGCCGAGAGCTCTTACCAGAATGCGTTGGACCATCTCAAGCGGTTTGTCGAGAAGCTCAGGACCGGCAAGCGATCCTTCTATTACAGGAAGGACAACCTGGTTCTTCTCTTTGCCTCGTACCGGGACCTTCTGGGTAATGTGAACAAGTCACTCATCATCCCCATGGACTGGTTCAAGTCAGACGATGCCTTTTACTATGCCAAGGGGGTGGCTCACGTATACTATGAGATCCTTCGGGTTGCACGGGTGGGATTCGAGCAGCAACTGGCAACCACCTTGTATGCCAAGGAGATCCTCGACGAAGTCATCCACGAGCTCCACCGGGTAGAGGAAGTCGATCCCTGGATTATTCTCGATGCCGATCTGGGGGGCTTTTTTGCCAATCACCGGGCGAACCTGAATGCGCCGCTGAGTGAGGTGACACACCTGCTGGTTATTTTGAGCCAGTTGTAGACCAAAACGGCTTGGCAGGGTTATGGATTGTCATCTCGCACTGAATCAGTTTCTGATTCGGGTCTCGAGCCCGGGGATTCCCTATCTAGGTTCACAGTGGTGTGAGTCCCCCAGCAAGAGAAGAATCGGTGACAGTGCAGGTGTCTTGTTTCCTGCCCGCCAAGGGCGCCCGTCTCGCAGGTAATTTCCGCGGCCTGTGGGCCAGAGGAGCAGATTCTCCGCCGAACCCGGCACCGTGTATATGAAGCATCCCACGCCAAAGGTCTGGACCACTATTTCCAGTGTCCCGTCGCCATTCAGATCCATCAACGTGGGGGCTGCCGGGGCGCCTTTGCCGTTGCCGTTCGTGCCCTGCTCAGGCAGTTTGATGTCGTGCAACACATTCCCACCTTTGTCAAGGATCATGAGATAGCCGTGGGGAACGCCCGGGGCCAGATCATCCGGGTCGCCGTAGGTGCTGAGGATCAGTTCGGGTTCACCGTCCCGATTGAGATCGGCCACCATGATTTCAGAGGCATACATGAGGCTGCGGCCGTGGCGGATGTCTGTGCGCCACAGTTGGGCGGCTGTAGGCAGAATACAGTAGATGTGACCGTCGTGGGCTGCATAAAGGATCTCTGGTCGCCCGTCGCCCGTTAGGTCGACGGTGGTGGGTGCGGGCGGATTGGCCGGGGGATACCAGCTGTGCCCAGCTCGGCTCAAGGGGTAGCCGGATGACGGAAGCACTTCCCATCCCGGCAGGCGTCTGGCACTTCTGCGGCCGTTTCCGTAAGAGCCTTCGAGCACCATGACGGAATGGTGCTTTGTATCGTAGGGAATGTCCTTCTCCACGTTTGATACGCAGACCACTTCATTTTTGTGATCGCCGTTTATGTCGGCCACATTGGGCGGTGAGTCGGTCCATTGCATCCATTTCTCGCTGTCGGGGCTGGGCCAGTCTCCGGTGTGCAGGTGATAATGCCGGGTCTCCACCTGGTTGCTGAACCAACGGATGAACTGCCCCCAATTGAGGCGATTGCCGGAGTACTCCGAGGATCGGTTGGTAAAGAAATCGGAGGCCAGCATGCTGACGCCGTCGTGGTAAAAGGTGTTGATCTGGTGGTTGTCGAAGGTGACCACGATTTCCAGGTTGGCATCGTCATTTAAATTGCCTATCCCCACGTTGAGGCCGAAACAGCCGTACCCGTGATTACCGGGTCCGTTGGCGTCGGCATCATTGCCCGGGCCGGTTGCGGTGTTGTAACGCGGCCAGGCGGTGAAGCCGAGTCCGGGAGGTTGATAGGTCGTTCCATCGGGATTGAAGACAAACACCTGGGCGCC
This sequence comes from Deltaproteobacteria bacterium, assembly GCA_012517775.1. GTDB lineage: Bacteria > Desulfobacterota > Syntrophobacteria > Syntrophobacterales > Syntrophobacteraceae > JAAYUJ01. Next base: position 2,636 of record JAAYUJ010000540.1, on the reverse strand, counting down.
GCCGTTGGCTGTCTGGGTGGTGGTGGCCACGATTTCAATGCGGCCGTCACGGTTTAGGTCCCCGGCGGCAAGTCCCCGCACCTCCGGACACTGACCGGCACTGCAGGTGCTCGCCGGCCAACCGTTTTTCACCGACAGGTGGTTGTCCTTCCACTCATAAGCCGCGACCTTGCCGTTGCCGCTTCCAACCACAATCTCGTACACCCCGTCGCCGTCCAGGTCTGCACAGACCGCAGGGGCGTAGATCCGGCCTTCGTGGGGATAACTGGATCCGGAAGGAGCCGTGTCCAGAAGATTGAACCGGCTGTCCCAGACATAAATGTCGTAATAGGTGCCCACCAGCTTCCGTTGTCCGGTGCCGAGATCGTGGATGATCGGCGAACCGAACCACGAAGTGCCCGTCCACTTGAGCTGTTTGAGCAAGCGGGGGGGCTGTACCGGGGCCGCAGCGACCGGCTGAGAGGCGATCATCAGTGAAAAGATGCTCAAGATCAATAGGATAGCTCGTTTCATGGTACCTTCTCAATGAGTCGGTCGGGATTCAAATCCCGATGGCCTTTGCGCCGATGCGTCTGGTGTGGAAACCCGACCGACAAAGCTATCGTTACCCCGACTCACTGAGAAGCTTCGTTTCATGGTCTGTCACCACTCCAGTGTAAGGTTTGGAAGAGGGATCGGATCCTGGAGAAGGATGCGTTTACTGTATCTCAAATATTTCCTTAGCCAAGAGATATCAGAAAAAACGATTCATCAAGACGGAAACGCGTGCCGTATCGCTCCTCCGGAAAGGAAGTATCCCGTTTCGGCGGCATTCCATAGAACTCTTACAGGAAGAGCCATCAGGGGATTCCAATGGCTCCCCCGACGGCCTCAAATGGTGCTCCGGCGTCTCGCTGACACCCTCCGCCAAGTTGGGGGCATCTATGGGTGATCCACCACGAACGCCTCCTTGTATATCGGAACGGCGTCATTGCCTCGATTGGTGATATCCTTGAAAGTCCCATCGAAGGAATAGTATGCGGTCAATCCGGTTTCTGTTCCTTTCATTCTCCGATTCATGTTTGCCTGGATTTGCGCTTTGGTTCGTGCCACCCTCCAAAGCCTGAGTTCGTCCAGGTGCACGATGCCTCCGTAAAAATAGGGGCCGTCATATCCCATGAGTAGAGGGGCGTCGATGGTTTCCATCACCAGCTTGCCCGTGAGGTCGGCCTTATTGGCAAGGATTCCATTGATGTATATTTTCCAGTTATCTCGGGCCAGTTTTGCGTCGTAGGTCATGGCGACGTGAGTCCACTCGCCCCTCGGCAGGGTGATTCCCGTGCCAAGCCAGTCGCCGTAGTATTGATCCGCAGAGCCCGTCGTCACGATTCTCCCGTAGATCTGAAAACTGTCCCATGCCCCCAGAGTGTATGAGCCTTCTCCGTATGTCCTTTTCTTCTGTACCAATCTTTGATAGGCTTGGGCGTCATCGGAAAGCCTCTTCACCCAGAACTCCAGGGTCATCTTTTCGGAGAAATTGAGGGAGGGGTTGCCGGCGACCTGAAGATGAGAGCTCAGAACATGGCCGTCCTTTTCTGCCTGGGCCAGGCGCACGGCTTTGTTTTCATCGGCAGGGTCCGGCTCGGGGGCGAGGCGTCGATAAAGGATCCGATGGTCGCCGGCATTGATATTGGAGCCGCTGCTCCCTGTGTAGTGGGCAATCCCATCATGGCGGACGGCCATTTGGGAGGTCAGCCAGTCATTGAAATTGTAATGGGGGTTGACCCCTCCATCGAAGGATGCGCCATTGTTTCGAGACCGAAAATAGGATGAGTTGGCAACATGTACCCGACCCGAAGCGCCGGGATCCGCCTGGATGACGGGCCACCAGCCGCCTTTGGACAATTGCCTGCCGGAATGCCACGTCAGACCGGCGTCGTTGGAGCGCCAAAGAAAAGTGCCTGCCGGCTCGTCGCTCTTTACGTGCACCACGTAGACGTTCTCCCCTTTTCTCAAAATGGTCTCCAGCCCCGGATTCGATCCGCTCTGATAGCCTGAGGGAAACTTATGGAGGGTCTTTGGTGCCTCCAGAGAGGATCCCGCATTGCGGGATGCGACGGTGCGCAGCGTACATGCCACCCACCCATCAAAGGAGCCCGGGTCGTCGATGTTGATCCAGACGACATGCACTTCCTCCCCCGAGGCCGCGAGATTGGGCGAATAGTGATGATCCTGTATAACCGGAGCGTAATACCCGCCATTAGCCGCTTTGCGGTTGACCTTCCGCGGGGTTTTGAATGTCTTTCCGCCGTCGACCGACGCCCACAGGTAGAGATGGGACTGGGAGGAGAACCAATTCTCATCGGTGGTCACGCTGAGGGCATAAACGTAAGCGCCGGAACGAACGGCGTCAACAACGGAGTATCCCCACACCCGCGAACCGTCACTGTCGTCGTCATGGGCGACCACTGTGGTTTTTGTGGTGGCGCCACCGTCCTCTGAAGAGACGCAGTAGATATTCCCCGCATGGGCAGAGTTCACAGCCCAGAAAAATGCGAGGGATTTCCCCTGTGCAGTTGCGTGTACTTCTGCAACCCCGCCATCGAATGATCGAGATCGCTTGGTGAAGGTGGTCCCGTTGTTTGCCGACCTCAGGT
>JAAYUJ010000539.1 GCA_012517775.1 Deltaproteobacteria bacterium | reverse complement strand
ATGGACGGCCATTCGGTGGAAACAGCGGAAGAAGCGGAGTCCGCCATGGGTGTTCTTCAGAGCAGGCCGATTGATGTCATAATGACGGATATCATTCTTCCCAGGGTGTCCGGTGTCGAATTGCTTCGCCGAATCCGTGAGATTTCACCCCATGTTCAGGTCATCATGATGACGGGGGAGCCGACCCTGGAAACAGTCTCGGAGTCGCTGCGGCTTGGCGCTGTGGACTACCTGCAGAAACCGGCCGGGAAGCATGAGATCCTCAAGGCTGTTCGAAACGCCCTGCAGGTTAAGCGTCTCATTGATGAAAAACTGCGCCTCGAGGACGAAAACAGGGACCATATGAATGACCTCGAGCAACTGGTCGAGGAGCGCACCCATGCCCTGGCGGAAAGCGAGGCCGCCCTCCGGCGGCGTGCCGAGGAATTGACCGTCCTCAACTGCCTTGCCCGAAAAGTGAATGAGAGCATGACGGTGGAAGATACCGTCCAGTGTGGACTGCGTGAGATCGGGCAGGCTGTCGGCTCTGATCTCTCCGTGTTCTTCCAGCGCAAAGGGGAAAAACTTGTGCTCAGAGGCACATTTCCCGAAGAGTCGAAGTTTTCGTGGAACCCCAAGGATGTCCACAAGGTGGGGACCTGTCTCTGTGGGCTGGCGGTCAAGGAAGACAGGGCCGTCTATTCCTCCGACATTCGGTCGGATCTCCGGTGTTCCCTCGATGAATGTCGCCAGGCGGGTTTCAGATCATTTGCCGCTTTGCCTCTGCGGACTGGTTCGGAGATTCTGGGAATTCTTGGGATGGCTTTTCTCGAGGAGAGGGATTTTCAGGAAAATGCCTCCTTTTTTGAGGCCCTTGGCACCGAGATGGCCATTGGTCTAAAGAACAGTCTGTTGTATGAACAACTGCAGCAGCACGCGATGAAGCTCAAGGCGAGTCTTTCCCGTATCGAGGAGGCTGAGGCTGAGCGGATCAGTCTGCTGCAGCACCTGCAGCGCTCACAGAAAATGGAAGCGCTCGGGACTCTTGCCGGCGGCATCGCCCATGACTTCAACAACATCCTGGGCGCCATAATCGGATATGCAGAGCTTGCTCTGCTGCATATTCCCGATGAGACCAAATTGCGTGAAAACATACGGATGGTCCTCACCGCAGGGGAGCGGGCAAAGGAGCTGGTCAAACAAATCCTGGCTTTCAGCCGCCAGAGCGAAGAGGAAAGAAAACCGATCCAGATCGCCTACACCGTGAAAGAGGTGCTTAAATTCATGAGAGCATCTCTCCCGTCCACCATAGAGATCCGCATGAACATAGCTTCCAATAGTGGGCTCGTGCTGGCCGATCCCGTGCAGATTCACCAGGTCTTGATGAACCTTTGTACCAACGCGCATCATGCCATGAGGGAGAAGGGCGGCGTATTGGATGTCCAATTGACATCGGTGGATCTGGGACAGGAGTATGCTGCTGTGCACCCTGGTCTCAAGCCAGGGCCTTATGTCAAGATTTCGGTGAAGGATACCGGTCACGGCATGGATGAGGCGACCATGATGAAGATCTTCGACCCCTACTTCACCACCAAGGAAAAGGGGGTCGGCACAGGGCTCGGACTGGCGCTGGTGCACAGCATCGTGCAAAAGCACGGCGGTGCTGTCACGGTGGCGAGCGAGCCTGGGAAGGGTTCCGCGTTCGATCTGTATTTTCCCGTCATCCGGAAGGAAACCGTCCCCAAAGGGCGAGTCCCTGAGGAAATGCCCACAGGTCAGGAACGCATTCTGCTGGTAGACGATGATCAGGTCCTTTTGGAGGTGGGAAAGAAGATGCTGGAGCACCTGGGATACAGTGTGGAATCCGTAACCGGCAGCATGGACGCCCTGGCCCTTTTTACCGCCGACCCCTTACGCTATGACCTTGTGGTTACCGACATGACCATGCCCACAATGACCGGGGACAAACTGGCCGTGGAGCTCATGCGAATCCGAGAGGACATCCCCATTGTGCTCTGCACGGGCTACAGTGAGAGAATCATAGCGGAGAGCGCCAGGGCGATCGGCATCAAGGCTTTTGTAATGAAGCCCATTCTCATTGGTGAACTGGCCAGGACCGTTCGAGACGTGCTGGATGGTGAACGTCAGTGATCGACACATGGGGGAATGAAGCAGGTGAACCGAGTGCCTTCACCCACCTTGCTCCTGACCTGGATGCTCCCCCCCAGGCGGTCAACAGTCTCCTTGACAATTGCCAAGCCCAGGCCGGTTCCCTGCTCTGCCAGTTGTTTCGCATTTTCGGCTCGGAAAAATTCTGAAAACAAGTTGGGCATGTCGGACTCAGCGATACCGATTCCGGTGTCGGACACATCAAAGCGGAAGCGACCCCGATCATCAGTGCCGAGCTCGACTGTAACCCGTCCCCCCGGCATTGTGTACTTGATAGCGTTGGAGATGAGATTTGCGAAGAGGTCTTCTATCAATCCCTCATTTGCAAGAATTTTGGGGAGGTTGTCGTCAATTTCGAAGGAAATCTCGATGCCCTTTTGGACCGACTGGTTCTGAAAGAGGGGAATGAGCGGCTGCACAACCGATTCCGGGGCTACGGGGTGATGTGTCACCTTTCCCATTTCAGTCCGTTCCCTGCCGATTTTGAGCAAATCTCCAACGAGATCGGCGAGAATCTGGATTCTGCTCTCACATCGCTCAAGGGTCTCGGCTTGTTTGTCGTTTACAGTTCCCAGGTAGCCTTTCCTTACAAGGCTTACCATGCTGAAGACGGCATTCAGTGGCGATCTGAGGTTATGAGTGACCTTGGCCATGAACCATGATTTGGTCAGATCCCACTTGACTCTCTCGATGGCAATTCCAACGAGGTCACTCATGAGGATGAAGAAATCCACGTCCCTTTCTTGAAACGTATAGTCCGCCATGCCGTAGACGCAGAAAACCCCAAGTACCCTGCTGTTGCCTCTTAGAGGCAGGCACAGCATGGAGACAATCCCCTCTTTTTGTATGTTTTCAGGGAATTGAAAGTGGTCCTTTTTGTCGATATCGGCGATGACATAAGGGCTGCCGTCGATGATTCGGCGGTTGATGGGGCTTTTCTCCAGATCGAGTTTTCCCATGGAGAGGTAGTCCTCACTTAAACCGTATGTGGAAGAAAACTCCAAGTGCTTCTTTTGATCATCGAGGAGTTTGATCGAACAGGCTTTGACCCCCATGATGGCGGCGGCTTGCAGTGTGGCGGTATCCAAGAGTCTTTTCAAGTCGGTGATGGCACCTATTTCCTTTACCATTTCATAGAGAGCGGTCAGTTTTGTATTGCTGGCATCGAGCTCTCTGGAAATTCTCTGAAGCTCCCTGGCCTTGGTTCGGAGACTGACTTTTACCGTGGTGATCGTATAAGCGGAAAAAATGACGGCCGAGGCGAATACAAGATACTGGGCCAGGATCCAGTGAGGTTCTGGTGCGTCCAAAAAGACGAAGGAATGCTGAAAACCTGTGATGGTCTCCAATAGGGATGCCGCAGTTTTACCGAGGATGACCGCCCCCCCCATTACCAATACCATGATCGCGCCATACAGATAAGATGCCCATGGGTCGAGAAAAATGCCGGCAAGCACGACGTGCAGGATCACGAGGATCAGGAGTGGGCTGTTGATCCCGCCTGTGAAGAACAAGGCAAAGGAGAGAGCAACAAGGTCAAGGGAGATCTGGATGTGAAGGAAGGTGGTAAAGTGTTCAAGTCTCTCCGGCTGCAATACCGAAAGTCGTCTTGAGGCAACAAGAAGGCACCCATTGTAGAAAAGCACAAAGACACCGATCAATCCAATCGGTAGCTCCGGCAGCGTGAGCCCCATCAGCCGACCAACAATGCAGGCTGCCAAGGCTGCTCCGCCAGCTATCCATCTCAAGTTGATGAACCAGGAAACCCGCTCCCGCAACTCCCGCCTGAAAAAGCCCTGTTCTTTGATAAGGTCGTAACTCTGTGGCATGGAAATTCCTCAAGAAGGGCGGCATTGGATGTGTGATTTGGATACGGAGGCAACTGTGGGAGGTCTATATCCATGAGAAAGGAAACAGGGGGGGACTCCCATCGAATTCCTGTCTTGATTCCTGTCTTGTATCTGTTTACCCACGGCAAAACCCGAGAATTGTCTTTCTCGATGCTTGCTCAACAAGGCATAGCCTGCACGACTCGAGCAGCGGGCAAGGCGGGCCAAGAGTGAATTCTTACGTAACTACTCAATAAGTCAAGGTAACGACCGCTTTGTAGGTCGGATTTCCATACCCGACACCATGGCGTAAAGGCTGTCGGGATTGGAATCCCGACCTACTTATTGAGAAGGTGCATTTTTACGCCCCAACCCACCGAAAGCCTTGGTTGCATTCCACTACCGCAAACCGAACCTGCATGATCTCTATTATTGGGCACTTCAAACCAGAATCGATATTGAGAGTCTGCAGTCTGCAGGCTGGCAGAATCTCTAGAAACAAAAAAACTTATTCTTCATCTGAGCAGCTTCTCAACAAGTCCGGGCAGCGACAGCCCTGTAAGTCGGGCTTCCATACCCGACATCTTGGCGCAGAAGTGTCGGTATTGGAATCCCGACCTATTTGTTGAGAAAGTGCCCTTGTCAACTGGGTGAAGCGTTCCCCAACAGAAACATTGTGGCCGGCCGGAAGGGATCCTCATCTGAGGCCAATCTGGAACGAGCTTCCGCCTCTACTTCTCCAGAAGGGCTTCCACGGCTGCAACGATCCTTTCCGGATCGACCGGCTTTTCAAGAAATTTTGCCACAGGCCATTCTTCACCGAGGATACTCTGAAATTTGTCCGTTCCGATCTTCGCCATTTCATGAGGAAAACCTGTCACCATGACAATAGGAATCCTCTCATACTCAGGCTTCGCCTTGAGGTTGCAAGCCAGGTCAAAGCCATCGGTGAGGGTTCCCATCATCACGTCAAGAACCATCCCGTCAGGCTTCTGCCTGACAATTTCCTCCATGCCCGCCTTACCGTCATAGGCACATCTGACGTCGTATCCCTTGCTTTCGAACATCACACGTAAGGTATTGGAAAAGTCACGATCATCTTCAACAATCAGGATGTCTTTTCGCTTGCTCATGAGTATCTCCTGGATTTCTGCAGAGTTAGGATTATTAACCTCAGATGGGCTCTCTAACGGCCATCATCTTGCTGAGAGACCGGCTCCAAACATCGAGCACTTCACCAGTTTCCATAAGGAAAGGCACTGTTGCTGATTCTGTTGGAAGGGCAGGGCCGGCGTTTGAACAGCAGCCAAGGGTAATTCCAACACGTACCAGGAGGGTAATGTTCCCTCCTCTGCAGGCCTATCATCAAATCGAAAGTCCCCCAATGAAGACCATCCTGCAATTACCTAATTGCTTGCCGCCAATGGTATCTCAGAGTCCACTCCTCACCTCCTTCCCATGAGATTTTGGCGGAACACCATGACATGAAAGGCAGACAAACCCACCCGGATCGAAGGTATTGAAATAAGAAAGGCCTTCCACGCCTATTTCCATTTCTAAGCTTGCCTGGCTTGGCCAACAATCGAGCGTGTCCATGGCTCGGAACCACCCCACCCAGTCTCAGTGCCGAGGCATTAGCATTCTTAAGCGTCTGAGCTCAATTGTCAAACAGCAATTCCAGCCAACACCACAATTTTCAGTGGAAACCAGTCGAAAGGATCGGTCACTTGAGCTTCTTGACTCCCATTGGTCAGTCAAAGAAAGAACGAAAAAAAGAGAAAGGGCGAGAGCCCCTTTGAGTCTCTCCCCCCCTTTCTTTAAAAGCCTACATTTTTTCTATCGCCACAGCGCAGGCTTTGTACTCGGCTGTCTGTGTAAAAGGGTCGAATGCAGGGTTTGTAAGCCAATTGGCACAAGTCTCACGAAAATGGAAAGCCATCCATACCATGCCTTTGGGCATACGGTCGGTGACCTTTGCCTTCACGCGCACCCTGCCTCGCCTGGACTTGACGACGATGTATTCCCCGTCACTGATGCCTAGCTCGGCAGCATCTTCAGTGGATATATCCGCGGTTTCTTCGGGCAGGAGGACATTCAGTCCCAATGCCCGTCCAGTCTGAGTGCGGGTGTGATAGTGGAAAAGGCGGCGTCCGGTGCTCAAAACAAAGGGATACTCCTCGTCGGGAACCTCGGCGGGAGGTGACCAGTCAACGGGAATCAACTGCCCGAGACCGCAGGTAAAGCAGCCGTCCTTGTGCATGACAGGCGTCCCCAGATGGTCTTCGGTGGGGACCGGCCACTGAAGGCCATCCTTCTCAATGCGCCGGTACTTGATGCCCACAAGCTGCGGGGCCAGGACGGATATTTCGTTGTCCCACAGTTCCTGTGCGCTGTTGGATGACCATTCGTGTCCCATGCGTCTAGCGATTTCCTTGAAGATCCACCAGTTCGGCTTGGCGACCCCGGGAGGTTCACTGACAGTGCGGACCATGCTCACACGCCTTTCGCTGTTGGTGAACGTGCCGTCATTTTCACTCCAGCCTGCCGCGGGGAGCACCACGTGGGCAAATCGGGTGGTTTCCGTGGGGAAAATGTCCTGGCACACCAGAAACTCAGCAGCTTTCAGGCAGTTTTCCAGATGCTTGATGTGAGGCTCGCTGTTGGCAAGGTTTTCACCAAAAATATAGAACGCTTTGATTTTCCCATCCAGAAGTCCTTCGAGCATGGATGGCATCATCATTCCAGGCTTGTCCGGAAGACTCTCCACACCCCATGCGGCCTTGAATTTCTTCTGGCTGGCAGGATCGTCCACCTTCTGGTACCCGGGAAAGACGTTTGGCAGGGCCCCCATATCACAGGCTCCCTGCACATTATTCTGTCCTCTGATGGGGTTCACGCCTCCGCACTCGAATCCCACGTTGCCGAGAAGCATCTGGAGGTTGGCACAGGAGAGCACGTTGTTCATGCCGCAGGTGTGCTCGGTAATACCGAGGGTGTAAGCAAGGAGAGCCGGTTTTACGGAAGCGAGACGTCGTGCCACCTCGCGAATGAGATCGGCGCTGATTCCACAAATCTCCGCCGCTCTCTCGGGAGGATACTCCTGTACCTTCGCCTTGAGCTCATCGAAACCGACGGTGCACGATGCAACATAATCCTTTGCGTACAGGTCTTCGGCGATCAGGACATTCATGAGCCCATTGATAAAGGCGATGTCACTGCCCACCCGGATGGGTACGTGGATATCTGCATAATCGGCAAGTCCCGTACGTCTGGGATCTACCACGATGAGTTGGGCTCCATCCGCCACGGCATTTTTCACAAAACTGGATGCCACGGGATGGGCCTCTGTCATGTTCGTTCCTATGGCAAAGATCATTTTTGCCTTGGCAAAGTCGACAAACGAATTGGTCATGGCCCCGGAACCGAAAGATTTCGCCAGACCGGCGACAGTCGGGGCGTGTCAAGTACGTGCGCAGTTGTCTATGTTGTTCGTTCCAATCACCGATCGGAAAAGCTTCTGCATCTGGTAGGAATCTTCGTTGATGCTCCGGGAGGAACTCACACCAGCAATGGAATCCGGACCGTGCTTTTCGATGATCTCCTTAAACTTGGTGGCAACTAGGTCCAGGGCCTCATCCCACGAAGCCTCGCGAAGGGCCCCGTTTTCCCTGATGAGGGGCGTCTTGAGCCTGTCTTCCGAATACAGGAAATCGTAGCCGAATCTGCCTTTTACGCACAGACGTCCGTAGTTGGGCGCGGCATCCTCGACTCCGGTTACCTTGATGATCCTGCCGTCCTTTTCATGGAGCCACAATTGACAGCCGACACCACAATAAGGGCAGGTGGTGCGAATCTTGTTGACCTCCCACGGCCTTCCCATGCCCTTGCTCTTCTTTTCCGTCAGGGCACCGACGGGGCAGGCCTGGATGCACTCTCCGCAGGAAACACAATTGGATTCGATAAGTGTGGTATTATTGAACGTCGTGATGAAGGCTTCCGAGCCGCGGCCTGCAATGTCAATGACCCCGTTCATCTGCACATTCAGACATGCACGGACACATCTTCCGCAGAGAACACACTTGTTGGAATCCCGGATAATCATGGGATGCGAGATATCTCTCTCTTTGAGAATCTTCTCGGCCTTGAAGCGGATCTTTTCTATGCCATGTTCGTAGACCAGGTCTTGCAGCTCACAGTTGCCGGACTGCTCGCAAAGGAGGCAGTTGTGGTCACCATAAGCGATCAGTAATTCGAGGACCGTCTTACGAACTCGAACTACTCTCTCACTATGGGTATGAACGACCATGCCGTCCACAGCGGGAGTCGTGCATGATGGCGGCAGTCCGCGCATGTTCTCGATCTCAACGATGCAGAGCCGGCATCCGCCATAAGGAGGCATCTTAGGGTGATAGCAGAGCGTGGGCACATAGACGCCGTTGTCCCTGAGGACCTCGAGAACGGTCTGCCCCGCTTTCCCCTCAACCTTCTTTCCCCTAAAGTCTTTTCCGTTCACCGTCAGGGTGATGGTTCCGTTGTTCATTCTATTCTCCTATACTATACTAGGCCTCAATCGATGGCATGGAACTTACATGCCAGGATGCAGGCACGGCACTTGATGCATTTGGTCTTGTCAATGCGGGCCGGTTGCTTCTTCTGCCAGGTGATGGCTCCCGCCGGACAGGCCTTGAAGCATAAACCGCACATGGT
>JAAYUJ010000538.1 GCA_012517775.1 Deltaproteobacteria bacterium | reverse complement strand
TTCGATGGATGTGCTGTCATAAGGGGGAATGTAGTTTCCAAGAATCTGTGAACCGCAGGTGGTGCGAATCCCCTTCGTGCAGATGACATCCTTCACGGCAATAGGAGTTCCTGCAATGGATGAGATGCTCAACTTCCTCCTGTGCCTGTCGAATTCCCGGGCTTCCTTGAGTGCCTGTTCGCTGAAGACTCCCAGATAGGCGTGCAGCTTGGAATCGATCGCCTCGATACGATCCAGGTAAGCCCTTGTGACTTCCGTGGCGGTGACTTGCTCTTTGCACAAGAGTTCATGGAGTTGGTGAATGGTGAGTTGGCAGAGATCGATCATTTCCCTTCCAGATCTGCTGATTGATCACCCTTGCCTATCGGCCCGTTCGGGACAGGTTCAGATGACCTTCGGGACTACAAAACTCGCGCCGTCGCTCTGGGGAGCGTTTTTGAGAGCCAGTTCCCGTTCAAGGGATTCGACGGTTTCGTCTTCCCGAAAGACGTTTTTCAGTTCAATGGCGTGAGTGGTGGCGGGGACACTCGCTGTATCCAGTTCGTTCAACTTCTCCATGTAACTCAGAATCTGGTTCATTTGTTCAGTCATGCGCGACTCCTCTCCTTCGCTCAGGTCCAGTCGAGCCAAGGCCGCAACATGCCGAACCTCCTCCCTGCTGATCTTTTCTCCCACTAGCGACTCCACTCTATTGCGAATGTGTCCTCAATCATCACTTTTCTGGTCTTTCCCGGCAGCATCCCGGGAAGCCAATCATGCACTCCCAACGACGGGCATGAACAGAACGAAGAAATGACCGGAACCTGCGAATGGGGAGTACAAATGGATCTCATGCTTTCGGACTCATGCCCATGGCATGGAGAATACGCGGAAATCAAGGCATTATCATATAGAGAGTCGTGATCAATGACTTTTGCAGATCCACAAAGGCTTGGACTTGATATCCTGCATTCATTGCCGCGAGGGCAACAGCGAGCATCTCCTTTTCCCGTCCCGTTTGAGCCTTAAACCACTTCTGGTTGTTCTTGCCGAAATCCTGGCTTTTGCCCGTATCGTAAAGAAGAATCTTCACCACGCCCTTGGCGCCGGACGGCCCAGCCTGCTGAACCGTGCAAATGTAAGAATCCGCCGCCTGGGCGCCGGTGCCGAAGGGAACCAGGAAACCGCACATTATCAACAGAATGAGAATGATCCTGATCGCTTTCATGTTCTCTCCTTTCCTCTGGGTGATCTTCTATTTCAACTTATACAATCATCTGCGAGCCTTGCGCTCCTTATCAGTACTTTCTCAGTAAGCGGGTCGGAATCCCAATCCAGACAGCGTCTGCACCCCGATGTCTGGTATGGAAACCCGACCTGCGAGGCAGCCGCACCCGGGGTTTATTGAGAAGTACTCTCAGTGCAGATCCAAAGTCCATCCCGTCATGTTGACGGCTGTCGGTTCCAGTAGAAGGAACCGTCACTGCAGATGAAATCGGGTGCATTCCCAAATTCTTAAAACCCAAATTGACGGCTTCTGCAAGAAGAACTCTTCCCCGCCATTTTGTCAAAAGCCAGCATCGAAAATGGCACCTTCACCTGCTGAATGACTGTTCGTAAGGCTAAAAGCAAATACACACCAATCGGTCAGGTCGTGTCAGGGATATCTTCCTGGACTTCTTCACAACCCGGTACTTCACTGCACCCGAATTTCTTCCGAAGCAGGCGGAGCAACACAGATTTCCAGGCCTTTCACCCTGTCTCGAAATGGATTGTCTCACAAAATTTCATGAAACAATAGATAAATATCATAATGCGACCTGCCGTCGCAACCAGACTTTCTCTTCACGGCAAAGGGGGTTGGCACACCGCAGTTCGACAGTGAAGTGGGAGGACATGCGGCCAGCTCCCACACAAATTTTGTCTGTGATCCGGGCTTCATCGGCGGTAAAATCGAAATCCTTATTCCCCAATTGATCGGTTTTCCGAGAGAGCGGTAAGAAAGTGATGTGAAATCAATCAGTT
>JAAYUJ010000537.1 GCA_012517775.1 Deltaproteobacteria bacterium | reverse complement strand
CCGTCCACAAAGACTCCGACCTGCATTGGGGGTTCCGTGTCACAATTCAGGCTCATGCCCGGAGCGTGTCGAAAGGGAATGACCGGGCTTTCCACCACGGCGATCCAGCCAAGGGGGCTGAAACGTTCCGTGACAATTCTTGCCCCCGGCACTTTCAAGGCCATGCTCAATCCCTTGTACTGGGAAACCCGGAGGGTCGACCAGTCGGCAGGCTGGACGAGGGGAAAACCGAGCCCGCACAGCACGATAAAGAGTCCGCAGAGGACATGACGACTTCGCCTCGTTGCCGTCATGGCAAGACCAGCCGCGAAAAATCCTGTTATCGGCAGGACCTTGAGGCAGTCAACGGGATGGAGGGCAAAGAGAAGCAGCACCATTCCCAGTGCCCCCAAACCGGCTCCCAGGAGGTCGAACATGTAAATCTGATGAATCTTCTCCTTGAATTGAAGGAAGGCAAGACTCAGGCAGGCGCCACCGAAGAAAAAGGGAACGAACAGGGCCAGATAGGTCAAAAGGAGGTAGAACCATTGACGGGCGTCCCACAGGATTTCCAGGGGATTGAGAGGTATATACCGCGTGATGCCGAAGGAGAGCCCCAGTGCGATGCCGAAGAGCAGAGCGCTGATGGTGAAAGCATGATAGAACCGCTGCAGCAGAGGGCGCTGCAGCAGACAGATGAAGGTCCCGCTTGCGCCGAAGCCCAGGAGAGCAAGACTGATGATCATGTAGGCAAAATGATGCCATTGAACGATACTGAGGAGACGCATGAGCAGGATTTCATAGCCCAGGACTCCAAAGGAGATGCAGAAAACGGCAAGCCGAACGGCCATATTAGTGCCCACCCGTGAGGGGAACAAACGCGACAGGCAGCAACTGCCTGGTCCTTGTCTTCCCGTCTTCCTCCTTTTCCACGAGTATCAACTGCTGAGTCATGAAGGGGCCGCCGACAGGAATGATCATCCTGCCTCCTCTCTTCAGCTGTTCGATGAGAGGAGGAGGGATGTGGCTGCAGGCGGCGGTGACGATAATCCCGTCGAATGGAGCATGCTCCTTCCATCCATAATACCCGTCGCCTATCCGTACCTCCGTGTTTGTATAACCCAGCTGTTTGAGGCGATCCCTTGCCTGTTCGCCGAGCTCCCTTATGATTTCAATCGAGTACACCATTTTCACGCATTCCGCCAGAATCGCCGTCTGATACCCTGAGCCTGTTCCCAGTTCGAGCACGACGCTGTCAGGCCCCACATTGAGCAGATCGGACATCAGGGCAACGATGTAAGGCTGTGATATGGTCTGGCCATAACCGATGGGAAGGGGGCGATTCACATACGCGTAAGGCTTCAGGGAGTCAGGAACAAACTCATGGCGAGGGACCCGGCCCATGGCCTCCATCACTCGGAAATCCAAAGCCCTCTTGCCGATGTGCTCACCGGTGAACCGGACATCCCCTTCAATCTCCCTGATCATGGCTTTCCTGGCCTCATCGAAACGATCCTCCGCGGCATGGAGTGTCGCATGGGTCAGCGGAAGGACGAACATCCCCCAGAAAAAGGCTTGAACAAAAATCCAAGATATGCGCCCCACCTCACACACCTCCTCACCGCACAATGCTCAGGGCCCACAGCAGGTATTGTTGACTCATTCCGCGATCTCAGCGGACTCTGTTCCGAGAAGTTCTTTCACGGCCGAGCACGCTGAGGTCGCAGAGAAGAATCTCTCAGAAAATAACCTCTGTGCTCTCTTTGTCCTCTGTTACGAAAAGTTCTCTGGTTTGCTGCTCGTAGGTCGGGATTCTAATCCCGACGAACGCCTGTCGGGTATGGAAACCCGATCTACACAGCACCTTTTCACGATTTGGGATATCCTGCAGGGACATGAACGACTGTGGTCGATTCCTGTGCCCGTCAAAGTGAAGTGTTTCATCTGAAAGGAGTGCAATCCCATGCAGAGCGCGTGCCGTTATGATGATGAGCGTCGGAAGGAAAAAGAAGCGGGAAAACCTCT
>JAAYUJ010000536.1 GCA_012517775.1 Deltaproteobacteria bacterium | reverse complement strand
TGTACCGGTATTTCCCGCGAAAAAGGTGCCTTTCTGTGCACAACGGCATGATAGGGAACGTGATGGTCAAGGGAGGACTTGATGGATTTTCAGCTCACCGATGAACAGCGCATGATTCAGGAAACTGTTCGCAAATGGTCCGTGAACGAACTCGGACCGCTGCAGGAGAAGATCGACGAGGAAGACTGGTTTCCGCCGGATTTTTTCAAAAAGTGCGCAGAAATAGGAATCCTTGGGATCACTATGGATGAGAAATATGGCGGTCTTGGAGGGGATGTGTTGATGCAGACTCTTGCCATTGAGGAGATGAGCCGCGTGTGCCCTGCTCTGGCCATGTCCTATGGGGCCCACTCCAATCTCTGCGCCAATAACATTCACAAAAATGCCAATGATGCCCTCAAGGAAAAGTATCTGCCTCCCCTCATTGCCGGAGAAAAGATAGGCGCTCTGGCACTCACCGAACCCAATGCGGGTTCGGATGCCATGAGTCTGAGGACCCGCGCCCTGAAAATTGGGGACAAGTATATCCTGAACGGCAGTAAGATTTTCATCACCAACGGCCCCGTCGCGGACACACTGCTCGTTTATGCCAAGACTACGCCCGAGAAAGGGGCCAAGGGGATCAGCGCATTTATCGTGGAGAAGGATTTCCCGGGGTTTTCGGTTTCCAGGAAGCTTAAGAAATGTGGCATGAGGGGCTCTCCAACCGCAGAACTGATCTTTGAAGACTGTGAAGTTCCGGCGGAGAATATGGTGGGAAAGGAAAACCAGGGGGTTCATGTCATGACGAGCGGCCTGGACATTGAACGGATCGTACTGGCCGGAGGCTCGGTCGGGATGGCTCAGCAGGCACTGGACTATTCTGTTCGATACTCCGTGGAGCGGGAGCAGTTTGGACAATCCATTGCCGGATTCCAGATGATTCAGCAGAAGCTTGCGGACATGTACGCCCGCACGGAGGCGGCCCGCCTGCTGGTCTACCGTGCGGCGGTCGCGGCGCAGAATGCCCCCAGGGGAGGAAAAGGGACTGAGCTTACGAAAATGGCCGCTGCTGCAATTCTTTTTGCTGCTGAAACAGCCACATGGGTTTGTGATCAGGGGATTCAGATTCATGGAGGGTACGGCTATTGCCTGGAATTCCCGGTTCAAAAGCTTTGGCGTGATGCGAAGCTCTATGAGATTGGTGCGGGTACCAGTGAGATCCGACGCATGATCATCGCCAGAGAATTGACGCGGGACGAATACGCCCGCAAGAGACAGCGATAGGGTTCGTTTTCTATAACGAAAGGCGGAGTCTCGCGAGGGAGCAATGTGGAGACTCCGCATATCAGGGTAATCCTTTTGAGGCGGATTTACAGCGGAGGGGTTTATGGACAACGAATCCATCCTGGAGGAGAGGAAAGAGCAGGTTGTCCTGCTGACACTCAATCGCCCTGATGTCATGAACTCCTTCAACTTCGGCATGCTTCGCGCTCTGAAGGAACATATGGAGTCTCTGCACTTTGACCCGCAAGTACGGGTGATTATTATAACGGGTGCGGGGGACAGGGCTTTCTGTGCCGGTGCGGACTTGAAGGAGCGTGCGACCTATACGGATCAACAGGTTCGGGAGTTCATCCACACCATCAGGAATTTATTCAGCTTCATCGAAAGTGTGAACAAACCCGTGATTGCCGCGGTAAACGGGATCGCTCTCGGGGGAGGAACTGAGCTGGCCTTGGCCTGTGATATTCGGATTGCATCCGAAACAGCATCCATGGGGCTCACGGAAACACGTCTCGCCATCATTCCGGGAGCCGGTGGAACGCAGCGACTGCCGCGGCTCGTTGGAAGAGGCAAGGCGAAGGAGCTCATTTTTACGGGTCGCCGGGTTGATGCCCGTGAAGCTTTGGAGATCGGCCTTGTGAACAAGGTCTCCCCTCCCGGGGCGCTCCTGGATGAATGCATGTCCATGGCCGAAATGATTTGCGAGACCGGTCCCATTGCCGTTCAGCAGGCCAAATACGCCATCAATCAGGGGATCGAGACGGACATTCACACCGGTTTGGCCATTGAATCCAATGCATACTGGATCACGATTCCCACCGAAGACCGCCTGGAGGCCCTGGCTGCTTTTCGTGAAAAGAGAAAACCCGTGTTCAAAGGCAGGTAGTAAACTGATGGAGCTCCAGCGGAAGGCGGAAAATCCCTGGGGGAGCTCCATTTCTGAATGTTTGCGCTTCCCCAATTGAAGAAGAAAAGGTTCCATCATGGCCGATGTAAAAACGGAAAACCGGGTCTTTTGGGAGGAAGAGGAAAGGAAGCTCGAGCGGTTGGTCCAGGAGGCCCTGTGGCCCGGCGGTCAGGCTGCCGTCGATCGACTTGCGAAACAAGGGAAGAAGCCCGTGAGGGAGCTCATTGGAAATCTCATCGATGCGGGGACGGATTTCTTTGAGCTGAGCCGGATCGCGGGATTCGGGATGGATTATCCCGACGTGGACGATGTGCCCTGCGCGGGCATCGTCACCGGCCTTGGCAAAATCCACGGTCAATGGACCATGATCCTGGCCAATGACAGCCGGGTGAAAGCGGGCACCTATTTCCCCATTACCCTCAAGAAACATATGCGGGCCCAGGCCATCGCCGAGCGGTGCGGCCTCAACTGCGTGTACATCGCTGATTCGGGAGGGGCTTATCTCCCCATGCAGGCTGATGTCTTCCCCGATGATCAGCATTTCGGGTCCATGTTTTACAATATGGCTCGCATGTCCGCCATGGGGCTGAAGCAGATCACCTTGAGCACGGGGGGGAATACCGCCGGAGGTGCTTATATTGTTTTTATGGCGTGCCAGGCGGTGATGATCGACAAGATGGCCTACTCCTTTCTGGGAGGTCCGCCGCTGGTCAAGGCGGCTACTGGTGAAATCATTTCTGCTGAGGATCTGGGAGGAGCGCGGGTCCACACCCAGATCTCAGGCGGAGCGGATCATTTCTGCCGCAGCCAGGACGAGGCGGTGGGGAGGGTCCGTGAAATCCTCTCCATGGAAGCGCCCCGGCAGTTATTCTTCCATCGATATCCGGAGTTGGCTCCGAAGGCGGATCCGAAATCGATTTATGAAATACTGCCGGCGAAAGTCCATCAGGGAATCAATGCCCGGGAGTTCCTCAAGGCTATCGCGGATGACAGTTTCTTCCT
>JAAYUJ010000071.1 GCA_012517775.1 Deltaproteobacteria bacterium | reverse complement strand
GTGGGGCTGGTGGCCGCAGCGCGACTGTCGGCCGGGATGGGGAATCTCCCTTTGAGCGACCTCCAACGGCTGACTCGTCTGTGCATGGATTGGGGACTTCCCGTGACGATGCCTCAATCCATTGTACCGGAGGATATCATAAAAGCCATGGAGACCGATAAGAAGAGCATCGGCGAAAAGCTCCACTTCATTCTCCCCGTGAGAATCGGTGAGGTGGTGGACCATGATTCCCTGGATCGCTGGGCTTTACTGCGCGTCCTGGCAGAACTACAATCCTGATGTTGCATGGCGCCGTTGCCGGTCGCTCCTGAACCTTTCGGTCTGATCCAGACCGGTGCGGTTGCCCATGAAGCCCGCTTCCCATACTGAATACAGCCTTAAATAAGGAAAGACAGATGGCCTCTCATGCCGAGTCTCCCTGGCAGTACCTTCCCGAGACTCTTCCAGGAGGCATCCTCGCCTCGTTAAATCATGCAGTGGTCACCATCGACGACGAACATCGCATCGTCTTCTTCAATAAGGCAGCAGAAAAGATGCTGGGGTTTCAGTCTGAGGAAGTCGTGGGACATGATGTGTCCCCCTTGATTCCGGAACCTCACCAGGCGGCACACACGGAATACATCGAAGGAGCTCTTCGGTCGGGGGCGTCTGAGTCTCTTGGAAAATCGAAGGAGTGCAGTATCCGGAAGAAAGATGGATCGACCATTCCTGTGGATATCTCCTGTTCTTCATCGCAAGCCAACGGCCGGCTTTACTTCACGGCGATCATTCGAGACATCTCCAGGAGGAAGGAACTGGAGCGCCAGATGCACTTCATGGAGAAACTGGTGAGCGTGGGGAAGGCCGTAGCCCAGGTAGTCCATGAAATACGAAAACCGTTGGTCGTCATTGGGGGATTTGCCCGGCAGGTCGAGGGCAGTGCGGCTCTGAGAAGCGACGACGTCGGCCGTCATAAGTTGAGTATCATCGTTGAAGAAATCCAGCGGCTTGACACGCTGCTCGACAGGATTCGCCTGATGAGTCGCCCGCCTATGTCCGGGGAGTATCGTCCCCTTTCTATCCGGCGGGTTTTGAACGAGACCCTGGAACTGCTGGAGCCAATGCTTCAGGATCGCCGGGTGGCTCTGATTGCGGATCTCCCGGCGGATTCGTTGTTGGTTTGCGGGGATTCCGACCAGTTGAAACAGGTCTTTCTCAATGTGTTGCAGAATGCTGTGGAATCCATGAATGGGGGGGGGCTGGTCAGGATTGAAAGCCGGTTGAATGCGGGAACTCTCCAGTTGGTATTTCATGATGAAGGGCCTGGCGTACCCCCGGATCTCCACGAGAAGGTGTTTGATCCCTTCTTTTCCACGAAGGTTGAAGGGACCGGCCTTGGCCTGCCCATCTCCAGGACCATCATCGAGGAGCACGGGGGGCGAATCGTTTTTCTATCAGGAGTCCGGCGCGGGGCGGTCCTCATTGTCGAACTGCCGATAGAACCCGTTTTTTAGAATCAATGAGGGTGGACATCGCCGGTCCACCCTCCATGCCGACGGTGTCTAGAAGGTGTAGCCCACTTCTCCGTGCTGACTGAGGTCCAGGCCGTCCGATTCCTCTTCTTCAGTGACTCGCAATCCCATGGTTGCATCGAGGACCTTCAGGATGATCCAGGTGACGACGAATGAATAGGCCCATGCCGCCACGACGGAGAGTGCCTGGATGCCCAGCTGACCCGGATTTCCGAAGAAGAGCCCGTCCGCGCCTGCGGCGTTGACGGCTGTAGATGCGAATAGGCCGGTCAGAATAGCCCCTGCGGTGCCTCCCACAGCATGGACGCCCACCACGTCGAGAGAATCGTCATATCCCAGCCTGGGTTTCAGACTGACGGCTGCATAGCAGACAGCTCCTCCGATCAATCCGATGATGAGGGACGAAATAGGACCGACAAAACCCGAAGCAGGTGTGACGGCCACCAGGCCGGCTACCGCTCCTGACACGGCGCCGAGAGCTGTGGGTTTCCCCCTGTGACTCCACTCCACGAGGAGCCAGGAGAGTGTTGCCGCACCCGCCGCAATGTGGGTCGCCACGAAGGCTGAGCTCGCCAGCTCACCGGAAGCCAGTGCGCTTCCCCCGTTGAATCCGAACCATCCCAACCAGAGAAGTGCGGCGCCGATCACTGTGAGCGTCAGGTTGTGAGGAGCCATGAGGTCGGTTCCATAACCTTTCCGCTTTCCAACCACAAGGGCACATACCAGCGCGGAGACTCCGGAGCTGATGTGTACGACCAGTCCTCCTGCAAAATCAAGGGCGCCCAGCCCCTTGATCCAACCACCGACACCCCAGACCCAGTGTGCGATGGGATCGTAGACGAAGGTTGCCCAGAGCACGATGAACACCACGTAGGTGCTGAATTTGATACGTTCCGCAATGGTCCCCGAGATGAGGGCGGGGGTGAGGATGGCAAAGGTCATCTGGAACATCATGAAAAGCTGATGGGGAATTGTAGGGGCATAGTCTCCATTGGGCTCCATTCCTACTCCCTTGAGGCCGATCCAGTCCAGGTTTCCCAAGACATGCCCGATGTCCGGTCCAAATGCAAGGCTGTAACCGAACAACAACCACTGCACCGTGATGACCGCAAGGGCCACAAAGCTGTGCATGAGTGTTCCAAGAACATTCTTCCGCCGTACCATCCCGCCATAGAAAAGGGCCAAGCCTGGAGTCATGAGCATGACAAGGGCTGATGACACGAGAACCCAGGCGGTATCCCCCGTGTCCGTCTTGAGAGGAGCGGCGGTTGCATCCGGTGTCGTTGCCTGTGCAACTTGTGTTGGTGCTTCTGTTCCTTCGGCAAAAATCGGTGTCGCAGCGAAGGCGAATAGGAGACATGCGAGCAGAACTGCGGTTCTCTTCATGACGATTCCTCCAAACCTGTATTGAAATGTTGTGCATAAGAGTGCGTTGCTTGCACATAGAATACAATGAATGCCCTGGCTCACACTGCCTCCGGCCCGGTCTCCCTGGTGCGGATGCGCATCACGTCCGTGACTTGGGAGACGAAGATCTTCCCGTCGCCGATCTTTCCTGTATGAGCCGCTTTCTGAATGGCATCCACGACCTGCTCGGAATGACCTTCAGGAATGACGACGGTCACCATGAGTTTGGGTACAAAATCCACGCGATACTCAGCTCCCCGGTAGACCTCGACGTGACCCTTCTGCCGACCGAAGCCCTTCACTTCGGTCACCGTCATGCCCTGAATTCCGATGCCGACCAGTGCCTCCTGAACGGCTGTAAGCCGAAATGGTTTGATGATCGCTTCTATCTTCACCATCTTTTGATCCTCCTGTTTCTTGCTTTAACGTTTTTGTCAGTCGGAAAATGCCTGTGGCAAAGAGCTTGCCAAGTATCAGTAGAATCTCTATCTATTTGACATTACAAAATTACTACAATCTCTGTTATCAAAGTTGGAGTTAGATTCCAAACAAATTTGTACAATATACTGGAAGATTCCCCAAACTGGCACTTTTTTGTGTGAGAAAGATCTCTATAAAACCACAAATCATGTGTCCATGAGCTGCCCCGTGGGACAGATATCCATATCCAGCCACCAGGGCGTAAGGAGGAAATTGGTAATTCTGGAAGGGACGGCGGGGGATTGTGCGGCGGGCGGGTCAATACTCTGGTTCCAAATGCTGTCGAGGATGTGGGCTTCGCAGTGATTTCACGGCAATTAGCGACCCGTTTGCTGGCCGATCTTCGTCATGCCCGATAAAGCGGGAATCCCGAAAGCTTTCTCAAAAGAAAGGTATCTTCTCAATAAGTCCTGGTCACGACTGCTTCATAGGTCGGGTTTCCATACCCGACATCTGGGTGCAAATGCTGTCGGGATTGGAATCCCGACCTACTTATTGAGAAGTAACAGAGAAAGACTCCAAACTTGACAAACGCAGCCAATGGGGTGTGTATCATTCTTCCATGTCGTCACTCTGAAGAGGGACGGGGGTTTTTTTGGCTACCGTGATGAAGCCGGTGTGGGCGATCATGCGGTCCTTGGGGCGCGCCCGTCTTTCGTCGACCATCCAGTCGCGCTTCATGAGTTCAAATGTATTCATGCTGGCAAACCCCTGCGCCTTGAGCTCCCTGTAAACCAGCTGAACTTGGCCCACATTTGGGCTGAGATTCACCAAGAGCCCTCCCTGCCTGAGAAGACGGGCGACCGAGCTGATGGCGTGCCAGGGCTCTGGCAAATCCAGGAATACCCTGTCTGCCTTCGTCGTTATTGAGAAATCCTGGATATCCGCGACGATCACCTGGTGATTCCGAGGTAATTCTCCAAAGAACTTCCTGACGTTTTCTCTTGCCTGCATGGCAAATTCGTGTCGCTTCTCAACGGAAACCAGGCAACCACCTTCTCCCAGGGAGCGCAGTAGAGCCATGGAAAGAGCTCCCGAGCCTATCCCCGATTCAATGATCAGGTGATTGGAATGGATGTCGCCATAAAAGACGATGGCACCAAGATCCTTCGGATAGATGATCTGGGTTTTCCGAACCATGGTGAAGATATAGTCTTCCAGGGATGGTCGGAAGAGGTAGAGCTTGGCCCCTTTGTGGGTTTCCAGATGCTCTCCCTCTTCCCTTCCCAGGACATCCTTCATGTGAATGGCCCCCAGGTGACAGGAAAACGACGCATCATCAACCCGTACAAGCCATTTCTTGCCTTTCTGAGAGGTCAGCATGACCGATTCGCCCATTTGAAAACGATCCATCAGTTGTTCGGACTCCTCAAAAGTGAGAAAGCAGGATAAACCCTCCAAGCAGAGTGAGATTCGACGTCATCTCATTCGATTCATTTTCAGCAAATCTGTTTGCCAAGTCGATTGTTAGCTTCTATCTTAATCCGCTGAAGACGGCAAAGATCTTTTGATGGAAAAATGAGAGAGGAGATGAAGCATGCGCTGCTTTCACGCAACGAGGGGATCCGTATGGCTGGCGGCATTCTGCCTGTTTTTCTCTTGCTGCGGTCCTGCCGCCGCTGACGAAACAGTCGGGTTGGCGGGATGGGAGAAGGGGAGTGAATACAATCGATACTATGATGCCAGTGAGTTCGATGAGTTCAAGGGAGTGGTGGAGGAGATTACGGAGATCACTCCCCTTCCGGGGATGGCTCCAGGGGTAGGTCTTGTCGTGCGTGACCAGGATGGGGATAAGGTGGATGTACAGCTTGGCCCCAAGTCCTTTGTGAAACTGGACGGCATCGGTCTGCGTAAAGGAGATAAAGTCAAGGTCAAGGGCGTGTGGGTGCAATTCGACGACAAGGATGTGTTCATGGCTTCCAAAGTCAAGAAGGGAGAGAACACGGAACTTAAGGTCCGGAGGACTAAAGACGGGGCACCGTTGTGGACATTGACTCCTGAGGAACTTGCCGGGGAGGCGGGTGACTGATGAGCAGGAGTGCGGGAGTGCTGGCCTTGGTATTCATCCTCTGCTTCGGATTTCCAGTCCTTTCCAGCGACGGGAAGACACTGAAAGTTGTTGTTCTCACCGATGCAGCCGGATTAGGAGACAGGGGCTTCAACGATGTGTGCTGGCAGGGAGTCCAAAAGGCGAAGGAGGAACTGGGGCTCCAGGCTCAGTTTCTTCAATCCCGGGAACAGGCGGACTACCTGTCCAATCTGACCCTTGCAGCTCAGCGTGCCGACGTGATCGTGACCCTGGGCTATCTCTTCGTCGATGCTGTCAGAGAGGCAGCTCCCCGTTTTCCAAAGACTTTCTTTGTTCACATCGAAGGAGAGGTCCCCGGTGAGAATGTGGCCTGCTTCGACTTCAGGTCTGAAGAAGGAGGCTTTCTGGCTGGTTTTGTGGCAGGTCTTTTTACCCGTGCGAAGATGGTCGGCATGGTGACCGGTATGGACATTCCACCGGTTGAGGCCTATGTGAGCGGGTTCCGTGCGGGGGTCGAGACGGCGGCGAACCGGGAGCACAAAAGAATTGAGGCGATTGTGGTCTCCGCCGGGTCCTTCAACGACCCGGTGAAAGGGAAGTCATTGGCGCAAGCTCTCATGGCCAAAGGGGTAGATGTCATCTTCCGTGCTGCCGGGAATACGGGAGTCGGAGTTTTTGAGGCTGTAAAGAATACAGAGGGCGTTTACCTCATCGCGGAAGATCTGGATCAGGATGCAGAAATGCCGGGCAAGATCCTTACCAGCACCCTGAAGCGGATGGATGTGGCGGTCTATGATGCACTGAAAGATATTGCACAGGGGAAATTCCAGGCGGGACACAGGTGGTTGGGGGCGGATGTCGGAGCGGTGGGCATCACCAGAATGAAGTACAGCGGTCATCTGTTCAGTCGGGAAGACCTGGAATCCATCTACAACGCATCGGAATTGCTTTTAAAAAGTGGAGTTATCGTGCCCAGGCGGCTCGGTGAGCTTGATGGTTTCAAGCCGCCGGAGATCCGCTGAGGGTTTATGAGAGCCCATCCAAGAGGGCGTCGAGATGGACTTTCAGAATCAGACAGCTTCGCCTGACGCAGAAACCCAATTACTCATCTCCGCCGAAGGCATATCCAAAAGCTTCGGTTCACTCCAGGCGAACCGGAACATCTTCATGGAGGTTCGCCGTGGTGAAGTCCATGCCGTTGTCGGAGAGAACGGGGCGGGAAAATCCACCTTTCTCAAGATCCTCTTCGGCCGGCTCCGGCCTGATGCGGGAAGAATTCTCCTAAATGGGAAACCGGTATGGTTCAGTTGCCCCGGGGACGCCATGCGTGCCGGTTTCGGGATGGTTCATCAGGATCTGCACATTTTCCCCCAGTTATCAGCACTCGAAAATGTGATCCTGGGAGGCGAACCGGCGAAGTGCGGCTTCGTCAACTGGAAAACTGCCAGGAGAAGCGTCGAAGGACTTTGCAATGCCTTCGACTTTTCCCTCCCTCTCGCTGCTCCCGCCGGCGAACTGCCCTTTGCCAACCGGCAGCAGATCGAAATCCTGCGGGTTCTTTACCACAAAGCCCAAATTGTGCTCCTCGATGAACCCACAAGTCTTCTTGCGCCGCTGGAAATCCGGAAATTTCTTCGGATCCTCTCAACTCTTAAGAACCAAGGGCATACGATCCTCCTGGTCAGCCACAGGCTCGGAGAGGTCATGGAAGCGGCCGACCGCATTTCCGTACTCCGGAAAGGAGAATGTGTCGGCACATTTTCGCCCGGTGAATTCACGTTGGAGCAACTCGCGGGACTCATCATCTCCGGCCCCGATGTTGGCTCGATTCAAGGGTCGGCGGAGGCAGGGATTGAGGGGGAGATGGAAGACAGGGGAAAGGGCCCTCCGCCTGCGGTCGTTTTTCAGATGGACAATGTGAGGGTCAGTGGCGATGAACATGAATCCGGCCTGAATGATTTCAGTCTGGAAGTGAGGAGGGGAGAAATCCTGGGAATCGGGGGGATTGTGGGGAATGGGGAACGGACCCTGGCACGGGTTATCGCCGGGCAGATCCATCAGGAAGCAGGTAGGACAATATTCTGTGGTCGGGATATCTCCTGTTTGACCATTAAGGGCCGCAGGGAGGTCGGACTCCGGTGGCTTCCGGCAAACCCTCAGGAAGAGGCGCTTGTTCCGGAACGTCCCATCTGGGAGAATTTCCTTATGGGACGCCAGCGGGAGCCTCCATGGCAAGCGATGGGCTGGCTCAGGCGCAGGAGAATTCGTGCCTGGGCGATGAGCCAACTTGACGCCAATGGGGTTGTGTATCGGGGTTTGAATGAGAATCTGATGTCCCTGTCCGGAGGCAATCAACAGAAACTGGCCTTGAGTCGCGTGCTGGAGGATGCTCCACGACTCGTTGTTCTGGAGCAGCCCGGGCGTGGTCTTGACATACATGCGCGGGAGAGTATTCACCGGCGATTGGACCAGTTGAGTGCACAAGGTGTCGCTTTCCTGATTCTTTCTTATGATGTGGAAGAACTCCTGGCATGCTGCCACCGGATTGGTGTTCTCTTTCGAGGCCGATTGATGGGAATTGCGCCCCGAGGAGCGGCATCAATGGAAACCATTGGCCGATGGATGCTTGGATTGGGTTGATCTCATCCAGCGGTATGCCCGCCATAAAGAGTCCTCGCTTAACCGCATTCCCTCATATTCTTTCAGGGCACCCATGATTGTGAAAAGAGCGGGATTTTCCGCAGGGTGCAAAGAGCCTACAGAGATTTCCATTACTGAGCTTTCTCTGGGATCACCGTGAGCTGTGTTGTGAAATCAGGACGTTTCGTAGCTGAGAGGTACGCTCTCAATAAGAAGGTCGGGATTCTAATCTGGACGGCGTTTGCACCCAGATATCGGGTATGGGAGACCTGCGAAGGACCCGTAACCGGGACTCATTGAGGAGTTAAGCGGAGAGACCCCCGTGAGCGCGGAGAAGCATTGTCATGGCAAAAATCTCCGCTCCTCCCTGGGTGAGTGCATCGTCTTTAATCCTTCAGAATGCCCGAAGGTCATGAGGGGCTGTGGCGTCCCATATGGAGGTTGTACTGTCTGGGATGTCAGAGATTGTGGGCAGCAGCGGCAGACTTGGATGATTGGCGCATGGGTGGACTGACTGTGAAAGACTGGCTTAAATCCCCCGGGTGGCGAGCGGCCGTCGATATGGTTGGGACTCTTCTTTCGGCATGCCTGACAGGAGCTCTCCTGTGTGCGATCGCAGCAATTGTTTTGGGGCATGGCCCTCTGGAGATCATCGATGCCATATGGGAGGGATCTTGGGGAGAATCGGATGCTGCGGCGGCAACCATTGCCAAGACAACTCCTTTGCTTTTGACGGGACTGGCCGTTGCCTTGGCCTACCGGGTCAACCTGCTCAATATCGGCTGTGAAGGGCAGTTGATGCTGGGAGCCCTGGCAGCAGCGACCATCGCCGTCCGGGGCGCATCACTCCCTTTCTGCGTGCTGCTGCCTGCCACTATTGTCTGCGGGGCTTTGACGGGAGCCTTGTGGGCCTGGCCTGCTATATTGCTCAAGCATTGGCGGGGAACCCACGAGGTCATCACCACCCTCCTTCTCAATTACATGGCTGCATATATTGCGGAGTATCTCGTGCTGGGACCTCTTGGGGACGGAACCGCCATGGGGAGGAGCCATGAAATCCCTGTGGCTGTCATGTTGGAACCGACAATACGAATCGGCACAGTCGGCATCTCAGTAGCCCCTTTTGCAGCG
>JAAYUJ010000535.1 GCA_012517775.1 Deltaproteobacteria bacterium | reverse complement strand
GAATCGGGTCGGGTCGAAAACCTGATCCCAGAGAAAACACCTTTGATGACAAGCCCCGAACTCACTTCGAGAATTCGGACAATGAGCTCTTTTGGCAAAGACGTGAATGTACCGCCGAAAAAGGCTATCTCACCCGGGGTACCACCCGCCAGAGCAGACTCCACCCGTTCGTGCAGCACATCCTGGAAATGAGTTGCGATGTCCTTGCCTGAGTGAGGCCGTTGTGACACCAGCAACTGATTGCAGTAGACACAGTGGAAAGGGCATCCTGCATGAGGCAGGAAGATGGGAAAAATCCGATTCCTCCTCACCATGGGATTCACTCAGAGTCATACTCGAAGGTGATTCTTTCCAGGGCCTTTTGCGCTGCCTCCTGTTGTGCCTCTTTCTTGCTTTTCCCGGACCCGCTGGCAAGCACACGCCCATCAAGGGCCACATTCACATGGAAGGTCTTATCGTGATCGGGTCCCTCTTCGCCTTCCAAAAAATACTCCGGCGTGATTTTGAATCGACCTTGCGTGATTTCCTGAAGTTGGGTCTTGTAATCCTTGTCGAGGGTCTTCAGAGGATGATCTGGCAGATCGGAAACGAGATAGTCGTGGAAAAGCCTTTTAACCACATGAATGGCAGCCTCAAGACCTCCGTCGAGATAAACGGCTGCGAGCAGCGCTTCCAGGCTGTCTGCCAGAAGAGAGGATTTTTGTCTTCCACCGGTCAAATCCTCCCCCTTCCCCAACTTCAAGTATTGCCCGAGGTTCAACCGCCCGGCAATCCCGGCCAGTTCCCGCTCATTGACGATGGATGATCGCAATCGGGAGAGATCGCCTTCCCTGTAGTTGGGGAACCGGGTCAGGAGCAAATGACTGATGGTGAGTCCCAGGACCGCATCCCCCAGGAATTCAAGAGTCTCGTTGTCCGTTTGTTCCTCGGCGGGGTTCTCATGCGCGTAGGATCGATGGATCAGGGCGCGCACCAGCAGGTCTTTTTTGGAGAACTCATATTTCAGCAACTCCTGCAGTTCTGCAAGATGGCTTGCCTGATTCATAGCTTTCTGGTACCTTGAAGCCTTTCTAACATTGGGTCAGCGCTCAACACCGTCTACTGTGATTCTTTCGCGATTTCCCATGGGTGTCAAGAGTGAAGAGGACTGATCACCAGGCCTTGAGACACGGAAGGGACACTTCTCCGGGTTCGCCATGCTGATATGGATCAACTCACCGAAAGCCCCCTCACGTGAATTCCTATTCCTGGACAGGGATGGGATCCTCAACGAGGACCGTCCTGATTTCATCACCTGCCGGGAAGACTATCGATTCTATCCCGACGCTCTTGAAGCCCTGAGATGGCTCAAGAATCGAAGCATCCAGGTAATCCTCGTCAGCAATCAGTCTGGGCTCAATCGAGCCGTCATCACCTGGGAGAATTTCTGGGATACGCACCATTACATGCTTCAGCAGGTTAGAGCCCACGGCGGGGATATTCTTGCCGCATTCTACTGTCCTCACAGGCCTGATGAACACTGCCGATGCCGCAAACCGTCACCGGAGATGATTCTCAAAGCTTCCCGCATCTACCGCATTCCTCTGAGAAGCACCTTTATGATCGGAGATCGTTCGACGGACATGCAGGCTGCGGCAAATGCCGGATGCAGGGCGGTCTTCCTGGATCGCAGTTCTGTTGTTCCTCTCGAGGGTGATTCCGTGCCGGGTATAGGCAACGGATTGATGCGTTATTCCACCCTGCGGGAAGCCGTCGTAAGGATGTGGGGATGGAAGAAGGCATGATGTTGACAAACGCGGGAAATCCCGCTCGCCATGTTACGGCAGCGATGTCCCATTTGCCGGCTGTCGAGTAGAAAGGAAAGCGCATGTTTTTCCCTCCCTTCCTTCTTTTCTTTCTTTTCGCGTTCCTTTTCCTCCTGTTTTTTGTCTTCGCTCTCGTTCAATTCGGCCTGTTCACGTGGGCTTTCACCAAACTCGGGATTCCTCCGGAGTATCTCTTTTCGCTCCTCTTCCTGTGCATTCTCGGGAGCATGGTCAACATTCCCATTCATCGAGTCCGGCTCGAAAACGAACCCCAAGACTGGGAAATTATTTCATTTTTCGGCGTTCGTTTCAGACCACCCCGTTGGTCTTCCCGCAGGGAGATGATTCTGGCGGTTAATCTTGGAGGCGCCATCATCCCCACCTGCCTTTCCCTCTATTTTCTCAGCCAGGCGGCGAATCCGGTGCGGATGCTCATGGCCCTGGCCATCGTAACCTACACCGTTTACAAGGTAGCGCGTCCGATACCCGGAGTAGGCTTCGCCACACCCATGTTCATTCCGCCTGTCGTAGCCGCTCTCGCCGCTCTCATCTTCAATTATCAATGGGCTGCCCCTACCGCATATGTGGCTGGGACCCTCGGGACTCTCATTGGGGCGGACCTCATGCACCTGGATAAGCTGAAGGACCTCAGGGCTCCCGTGGCATCCATCGGAGGCGCCGGAACATTCGACGGGATTTTTCTCACCGGTATTCTGGCAGTACTCCTGTCATGAATCCTGTAAAAGAGATGGCGAACAGGGGGACCTGCAGGCGTGCTGAAACTGCCTCGTGAAACCTTCATGAACACGTCATGAGCATATTGTGATGCCGCCCCTAGAAATTCGAGACAGTGAGAATATCGACTTGCCGCAGGGAGCACAGAACACGCAGAGGGCTGTTCGTTGGTTTTTCTCCGCGATCTTTACGTCCTCTGCGGATCAACCACACAACGCTTCATAGCAGGGGATCAGCCATGACCAGGGAGGTTTTCTTCATCGACCTGCGGGTCAGAAACGAACAGGGACTCCTTGAGAAGATCACGGGACTTTTGGAACGGGCGGGCATCGAGAGGATTATCCGGAAGAACAGACTTACCGCCGTCAAG
>JAAYUJ010000534.1 GCA_012517775.1 Deltaproteobacteria bacterium | reverse complement strand
CTGCTCGTCTCCAGGTCTACCCTTTTCCCACTCTTGTGAATTTTCATATTCTCAATGCCATTCAACGGTGCTCTTTGCTGCGCAGCCTCATGAAAGATTCGAGCAACCCGTTCTCTTTCGCCGGGAACCATGAAATCAAAAGGTGCCTTGCCAAGGACTTCCTCTGGTTCGTACCCCAGCAGATCTCTGATTCTGGGACTGGCGTAGATGTAGACGCCAGTCTGATCTATCTCCCAGACCCAGTCGCTGATGGTCTCAACCAAGGACCGGAACTTGTCCTCGCTCCTCCGCAGATCCGCCTCCGCTCGCTTTCGCTCGCTGATGTCACGAGAAACACTTAAGACCAGCTGTTTCCCTGCCAATTCAAACAACCGGACCGACACCTCGACCGGGATCTCTGTTCCATCACGCCTTCGGTGAACGCTCTCAAACAGATGACGACCTTCTCTCCGCAAGGACTCGATCAGTTCGGGCAGGGTCCCCCCGCGCGCGTCGATTTCATCAGGGGTCATTTTCAGGATTTCCTCGCGGGTGTACCCGAGGCGCTCATAAGCCTCCCTATTGAGCTCGATGGTATGGCCTTCCAGGTCATGAAGGACAATGGCGTCCATGGCATTGTCGAACAGAGCCCGGAATTTTTCCTCGCTCTGGCGCAGTGCATGCTCCGCCTGCTTTCGCGCCACGATCTCTCCAATGATCCGCGCCGAAGAGAGAACGCGTTTCCTGGCCAGTTCTGTGATAAACGGGGGGCGCGTGTCATAGGCTCCAGCCTGCTGGAGAAGATCCTTCACCTTGACGCCATAGTCGCTTGCCAGTTCCTTGAGTTTTGCCGAATCACGGGGCGGGTCGCCATAGCCGACAGTGATGCTGCCGACGGTTTCTTCGCCGGCACGAATCGGAACGGCGAATATCCGGATTCCCCCACGGCACTCTATATCCACAGGCTCCTTCGTTTCGATCGAGCGGAGAGCGGCTTCGTTCCAGCCGGACTCATGGCAGTGCCATTTGCCGGATTCCATGGCCTCTCGGTTATCGGGCATGTCGCAACGCCGCCTCGACGCCTGATCCATGAATCGACACCAGTCGGAAGAGAGAATACGCAGGGCGTAATCGCCATTTTTCTCATACACGGCGCAGGAGGTGCCGAGGAGGTCCACAAGGTCCCCGGCGATATCAGAGAGAAGAGAAACCCCAACGGAATCAAGGATGAGCCGTGAGGAATTCAGGGATATCAGATCGCCATAGGAAGGGACCCGCCATTCGGTTCCGTCCGGTTGACCAGCCTCCGTTGCTGTCTTGCGGGTCAGCATCCATTCGATGCGCTGCGCTGCGTCCTCTTTCCTCCTGGTCTTTCGGATCAACCATTCAAGGGCCATTCATCCCTCCGTACGCCATGTACTCAGCCTGGTTCTCCGACAATAGAGACACCTACGTTGTCTTTTGCGAAGCTGACTTCCCAACAAGTGGGGCGGGATTCCATTCCCGACAGCTTTTGCGCCAGGGTGTCGGGTATGGAAACCTCACCTACAAAGCTGTCATTACCTGGACCTATTGAAAAGATACCCGCGAAGCACTCAAGGTCCCGATTCTCAAGCAGGACCAGCAGACTGCAAGGATGCCATCAGATTTGAAGCTTGGGCACAGATTTCCAACCAACCTGTTCCGTTAAAATCCATGCGGTCTTTCAGCAAATGACTGCGAGCTCCTCGACCAAACAGATGGCAAGAGGCAGTCTCACTGAGAGTTTATTCATCACAATCGAGCAAGACATTGTATTCTTACAGGTAATCTGAACAGTTGTCTACGGCCTTGGTGACTTCCCAGTATGTTGCCGGTACGACCGCCTCGCAGGTTGGGTTTGCATGCCCGACATCCGGGTACAGACGCCGTCGGGATTGGAATCCCGACCTAGTCATTGAAAAAAGACCAGCCTTGCGCCTGTTGGCGCTCACCTGATACGACGACGATGCGGAGTACGCTGCGAGACCTCGCAAATCAGGCCATGCCGGAAACGTCACACGAAACCTCCGATCATACCGGTTTCGGCCGCAGCATCGATGGGTCTTGCAAACGCGGAGCCGGGTATTCCCGGCAAAGCATCGCAGTTTGAGAGAATGAAGATTGCAGATGGTTCTCATCGCGAAAAGGACTCAATCCGCTTCCCGTGTCTCTGTGGAAAGCCACTCAAAGCCCTCCCCTGACAGGCTCAGAACGTGAGCAAATGCAGACGGAATCCTGTACCGGGTAGACGAAGGCTTTTCGGAGGAATGATTTCAGGGTCACGAATCGTTGTGTGGCGTCAGGTGGCGTTGGTTTGGACACGGACCGTGATCATGTGAGACATCGGAATGGGAGAACGACAGAAGAGACGACTGACCACAGAATCTGATCGATCTCGAGCGTGTGCACCCCGGACCAGCCGCCCCTATGGACACGACCATGTCCCCCATCGAAGACATGGCCCCATCCGCCAAAATGAGAATGATACCCCATTCGGTCGCTATCCTAACGACTGAAGACGGCTTTGGCGCTTCTCTTCGTTCCCATGTTCAGGATGCATACGGGTTTCTTCCCGGAGCAGTCACCTTCCCAATGGTCGAAGTGCCATCCCTTCTTCGGGACCGCAGAGAGAACGACCTTAGTGATGGGTGGATAATTTTCCTTGCAAACCAATCCACACGTGATGCCCGGAAGATTGCTGTTGACCGTGCCTCCCCCCGCTCGGCTGACCGCAAGGGTGTTGTTGGTGACGGAGACACTGGCCTTGCCGAACTCAAAGGCACCCATGTCGACTTGGCGGATTCCATCCTTGTCTCCATCCAGAATGCGCCGTTTGCCGGCAAGATCCCGTTTGCCCAGGAAGCGAGCCATGTTGTCACCCTTGTCAATAACAGGCGATCCTGCCAAAGGCTGGAAGTCATCGTTGGATGGATCGGCAAAGAGCGGGTCTGCATCAATGTTACCTGCTCCCGGGTACCCACCCTCCACGTCGGAATAGCTGAGAGAGGCGCTGGATGTCTCATCGCTGAAGATCACCAGTCCTTCAGGATCGTAGACGGTTTCATTCCCCCAGAAGATCGAATCATGTATGACAGCCCTTGATGAGTCGACATTGAGTATGGCGGATCCTTGCAGGTGGGTCAAATTGTCCGCGAACGTCGATGCGGCGATGTATGGGGCTGCACCGCCGATATTTACCATCGCTCCGCCGTTGCCGTTACCGTTAACAGAGTAGGCAGTATTTTTGGCCAAGAGGGTGTTGGTGATGCGCGGTTTCGCCGAAACGCCCTCGTTGACCATTGCGCCGCCGTGAAACGAAGTATTGGTAAGAAAGCGGCAGTAAGCAATAGTGGGCGACGATCGCATGTTATACACAGCGCCTCCGTTCCACGCATTGTTTCCGGTAAAAACCGTGTCGACAATGAGAGGCGTCGAATACGGACAGTCATCCGAAGCCTGGTTATAGATGGCACCACCATCCAACCATGAGCGGTTGTTCTTGAACAGACAGTTCTCAATGCGAGCTGAGGAGTCGGCAGAATAGAGCGCCGCTCCATGATAATTTGATACGAAGTTGTCTACAAACTGGCTGTTGCGCACGAAGGGTGCGGAGTTTTGCGCAAAGATAGCGCCACCCGAACCATAGGCTCCGTTTTTCTCAAAGAGGCAGTTGTATATCCTGGGACGTGAATCCATCATGTAGATGGCCCCACCCCGATCGTAATACCCCTCTGCTCTGTTATCACGGAAGGTACAGTGACTCAGCACGGGTCTGGCATTGTCGATCACAACGGCTCCGCCGGAGGCGATATCGACGCTGCTTGTTCCTTTCACCCTTCCCCGGGTGAAGGTCAATTCATCAGCCCTCATGTTCGCTGTGACATAAAGAATACGATTTGCCAGGTTTCCATCCAGAACAGTGGGATAGGCCTGCCGCTTTCGCTGCCCCTTGTTCAACTCGGTTCCTGCGAAACCACCATATAGAGCAATTGCCTTATCGATTCCTATTTCCTTTGAAATCAGATAGGTTCCTGTTTTGATCCACAGTTCGTCACCTCTCGATGCAGCATTTACCGCTTCCTCAACGGTTTGGAATGCTTCGGCCCAGCTTGTGCCATCGCCGGACTGGGTTGCATCTCCCGCTACATACCATACGGATGCATGAGCAGAAGCGCCGGTGGTCAGAGAGCATGAAAGAATAAGACACAGGAGTCCTGTAGCTACAAATGAAGCTCTTTTCATGGTCGAGAATCTCCCTTCATCGAGTTTTCTGTTAGGACAGAGGTCTTATCAGAGCAATACCGCACCCCGGGCCTGATGTGT
>JAAYUJ010000070.1 GCA_012517775.1 Deltaproteobacteria bacterium | reverse complement strand
TACATCGAATGAACGTCTATAAATAGTCTCCTCTTTTCCATTTGACGGACTCCACGTACGCGAGAACATTCAACTCGTCGGCCATCGCACGGATAGGGTGTTCCCCCGGAAGGTCCTCCAGAAACTCCCCCATCTCTGCTATCGCTCCCGAAAGATTATTGAAAAGCTCGTCGATGGATCTGAGATTGGTGCTCGGATCCCCCATCGCCTTTTCCAATGCTTCCAGCGTTTCCAATCCGCTGGCCAGCGCTTCATACACCTGCTGATTGAAAGATCCCTCCTGGAGGGTGTTGGAGTAAACAGCACCAGGAAGCACGGGGGACGCGATTCCTGCGGACTGATCCACTCCCGAGACTTCATTTTCTCCCTGCATGATCTCACTTTGCAGGATCCTGATGAACTGCCCGGGCTCCGATTGCTGTGCGGAGCCGCTTTTCTCCGGGCTGTACTGAATGCCCAACTGCTTTTCTGCTTCAGCGATCTTCATCTTCCTGCCCTCCACGAATCAACACTGTTAAAGACAACTCGCTGTCAGAGATCGTTAAAGCAATTCCTTTGCCAAAACACTCGACCAGGCATTCGTCCCACCGTCAAGCCTCTTCAAGAGGGACCGGAGCGAAAGCAGGCCGCTTTTTGAATCAAGAACACAGGCTTTGGGGGAAGGAACCACACGGTAAGGGTTTCCAACCTGCCGGAAAATATTACCCGTGGATGACGGATGCTTCGCTATTCCCGGAAGGGGATGGGAATATCGACAACGGCCGTGGTTTCCCCATCGGCGGATTCCAGGGAGACTTCGATGCCGTAGGGCTCGAGAAGGCGCCTGGCAGCGTACAGACCGAAGCCCATGTGATTCTCTTCGCCTGTTTGATCTCCTTCCGAAGGCTGCCAATGGGAGTAGAAAAGGTCAAAACACCTTTGTCTGACCTCCTCTGACTGCAGTCCGCAACCGGTATCCCGCAGCAGTATCCTGACGATCCCTTCCTCGAGCCTTGATTCAACAACAAGCCGCTTCTCGGCTGTTTTCTTCATTGCAACGACGGCATTGTTGAAAAGGTGAACCAGAGCCGGAATAAGGTGTCGTCCGAGAATGCGCACCAAGGGCAGGTTCTTGGTCAGGCGAAGGTCGAGGGTAACCTGGTGCTTGAAAAACAGGTCCGATCTGAAGGTCTCAGCCAACTTGGACAGTACCAGGTTGATGTCCACCTCCGTTTCGTTCCTTTCGATCTCATGGAGCACCATGAAACTGCGAAGCATATCCGCCAGGGCGGAAATCTGCTGGCTGAGCTGATGCAACCGCTTCCCCTGCTTTTGAATCAGCATCCCGAAGTCCGCGCAGCTGGCGACAGAACCATCCCCGCCGGCATTCTCCAGTTTCTCCTGCCCTCGAATCAGCACCTCAACCAACATGGACATGTTCTGGAGGGGACCGTTGACATTGTGAATCAAGCCCTGTATGAAGCGACCCAGGTGATTCAGCCTGTCTTTCTCGATCAGGGCGGCGATGCAACGATCAACCAGTTCCAGGTCTTGAAGACTGCCCGCCACGACGTCCGATTGCCGATAGTCTGTCATGGGTACACTTCTCTTCCTATTTCTCTATGACTTCAACAAAAGCATCCAGCGCGTCCCCATCGAATTGCTTCTGTCTGTTTTTCTTCAGTTCACGAACGGCCTCAGCCTTACCCATCGCTCCACGGTAAGCCCTTTTCGAAGTCATGGCGTCAAATGCGTCCGCGACAGCCACGATGCGCGCAAGAATCGGTATTTCGTCTCCAGCCAGCCCGTCCGGGTATCCCCCACCATCCCATCTCTCATGATGATGCCGGATAATCGACCGTTCCTCAAGTGTCAGCCCCAGCTCGGCCACGATGGACTCACCAATGACCGGATGTTTCTTCACCAGTTCATATTCTTCCCGTGAAAGCGGCGCGGGCTTGTTGAGGATACTGTCGTGTATCCCGATCTTCCCGATATCATGAAGGTATCCGACGGTCTGCAGGGTCTCCAGTTGCGCCTCCGAGCATCCCATCCTTCGAGCGATCATCCCCGCGTAATGTGTGACTCTCTCTGAATGCTTGCCCGTATAAAGGTCTTTGGCTTCCAGCGCGTTGACAAGGGATCTCAGAATTCCATAGAAATTGCCGATCAGGCTTTCGTAAAGAGCCATATTTTCAACAGCCAGTGAAGCCTTCTTGATGAGAAAATCCAGGAGCTTCGTTTCCATCGCAGAGAGGGTCGCTCCGCTACCGTTATGATAACCCATCAGAAAACCGAACAATTCGCCTCTTATGCGGAGGGGCCAGCATGACAGGGAGACACTGTCTGCACAACACCCATTCAAGAGGCTCCTGTCTGTTCTCAGATTATCCGAGCTGACAATGACGTGACTCTCATGCTGATCGATCATCTTTCTGAGGTACTCGTCCTCCATGGTGAAAAGACCCGGCACGCACCCGTCAACACTCGTACCGTAATCGGCCATGAGGATGAGCCTGCTTTGATCCGGAGGAAATATGAAAAAGCTTGCCTTCTTGAGGTTGGTCAGTTTCGAAGCGAGCTTCACGATAGACGGGTAGAGCTCCTCGCTGGAACGAATTTCATCGATTGCTCTTGAGATTTCAAACAGTTTAACCTGCTCCATCACCTTCTCTTCCAGTTCGCGATTGACCAGTTCAAGCTCCTTTCGAGCCTGAATTTCCAACTGGAGGGCAAGGTTTTCCAGAAGCAGCTTTCTCTCTTTGGTGACCCTCTCCAGGGCAAGAGCTACATCCTGCAGCGTGAACGGTTTGGTGAGAAAATCGGATGCGCCTTTCCTCATTGCCTCGATGGTATATTCCATCGTCGGATACCCGCTCATCATCACCACGGGAAGGCACGGATCCTTGCTTTTGAAGGTATCGAGGAGCTGCAGCCCGTCCGAATCCGGCAACCTGAGATCGACGAAGGCACAATCGAAGGTCTCTGACTCGATGACACGGCCCGCTTCTCTTCCTGTAGCACAAACCTGCACCTTTTCATGATTCAGCCTCTGGAGAAATTCCCGCAGAAGCCGACCAAGCGCAATATCATCTTCTACTATCAGCACTCTCATGATTTGCCGGATTCAATCTTTTCTATGATAAATTTCTTGAGCCGCTGGAATTCGTTTTCAGTGATAGTGCCGTCACGTCTCAGTTCCTTCAGGTTATCGAGAGCGGTCAAGACGCGGGAAGGACTCTCATCCGGAACTTCCAGAAAACGCAGGGGCAGCCCGACTCCAGAGTAAAGACGCAGGGAGCTTTCCTTTAGATCCTCTTCCGACGGAAAGCTTTCTTCATCCTTGGCCCTTATGTTTTTCACTGCTTCGACCAATTCGAGCTTTTGATGGAGGTTCTCGAGCTCTTTCAGGAGAAAGGTCTTCTCTCTCAGAATCCTGACCTTATCAATGGCATTTCTCGTGGCTACCGTGATTTCTTCGATTCTGAACGGCTTCTGGATGTAGTCGTAGGCTCCGAGACGGATCGCTTCGATGGCCGACTGCAAGCTCCCGTACCCTGTAATGATAATGGTGAGTATTTGGGGGTGCTGCTGCCTTGCGTGCTTAAGCAGCGTGAGGCCGTCCATTCGCGGCATATTCAGATCTGAGATGAGGATATCGGAAGGGTCTTCGGAAAGCTTTTCGAGGGCCTCAACCCCATCTGAGGCCAGGACAACTTCCACCCCTTCCTTCTGGATGGCATCTTGAAGGATCTCGCGACACAC
>JAAYUJ010000069.1 GCA_012517775.1 Deltaproteobacteria bacterium | reverse complement strand
CTGCGAGTTCCGCAGGGAAGGGTGACCGACCATGCGCATCGTAAGGTCTCTGCTCACACCGCAGCCTTTATGGCAGATTGCTGTCTGCAAGAAGACGCTTCACATTTCCTGAGAGAATTGCCCCCCTCTCATCTTCCGCTATTCTGAGAGCCTGGATTTTTTTGGCCTCCGCTCGTGGGTTTCCAAATGGGAAATCTGATCCAAACATAATCCTCTCCGATCCATAGTGCTTGAGGTAATCCTCTACGATACTCGATGGAACCAGGGATGTATCCGCGTAAATATTGGGAAGCGTCCAGATACCATGCCTGCACATAGCTTCATAGCCTCCGTTGAGCAGTCCGCAATGAGGGACGATAACTCGAACCCCGACGGCCATCTCCTGGATGAACCTCAGTGTAAAGTGCAACTCCTCTTCAAGGGTGACCGGCATGTTTCGGCGGCGAATTTCTTCAATGGCCGCGGCGCATCGTGGATCTTCATAGTGGTAATGGGGCTCATCGCCGTGGCGATGCCATTTAATGCCTTTGTACCTTGGAGTCAGCTCTTCCACGGCGAAATCGTTCCATATGAAAAAGAACGGGAAGACTTTGAAGTCGGGGTGCTCCAACTCCACAAGATACCGGTTTGCCTCCTGACGCCTTTTTTTCCATTGCGGTGAGTCTTCAAAGTCATAGTCGTAGCGATCATAGATTTCCATGACCGGTGCGAACATAACCGCTGCGGTGATTCCACTCCCGCAGGCATATTCGAGGTAGTCTTCCAACGCCTGGGATGGGAAAGTGTCCTGAATACCGCAGTGTGCGTGGGCGTCGATGATCTCGTGCCGCATTGGAATGCCTCCGTGATGGGCTGTCGACTATGTGAACCTGAACCTCTGTGGATACCTCATCGCAGGGGGGCCTCCTCTCAATCCAGAGTTGCATCATGCTCCCGCCACGGCATCTCTTGTGGACTCCTTGACTTTGTACATTGTAGCATCCACGATATTCACAAGGTGGTTTTTGTCAGACGCATCCCGGGGATACGCAGCCACACCGTACGACGCAGTGATGTGGAGGTGGAGCCCTTCTTCGGCTAGGAACTCGTGTGTCTTGATGCTTATGCGGAGAGACTCGGCGAACGCCAAAGCTTCTTCCTTCGTCGTCCTGGGCATGAGCACGATGAACTCATCTCCGCCGTAGCGCACAGGGACATCACCGGGCCTTACAAGCTCCTTAAGGAGCATGCCCACCTCTCTCAACACCTGGCTTCCGGCAAGGTGCCCATATGTGTCGTCCACCTTCTTGAAATGATCCAGGTCGAAGAAGATCATGGAAACCTCGTGACCTTTGACTGCAGCTTCAGCCAGTTCTTGATCGAGGACCTCATAGAGGTGGCGGATATTGTACAGGGAGGTGTGATCGTCCGTAATGACCAGGCGCCGGACCTGCTGAAACAATGCGGCGTTGTCTATGGCAATGGCTGCGTATTCCGCAATGGTTTCTAATGAGTGTCGGTCCAAATCCGAAAAATAGCCCGCTTCCATTCGATTGATGAGTTCGATGACACCGAGGACTTTCCCTTTGTTTTTCAGAGGGACCGCAATAATGGATCGAGTCGTGAATCCGCAGATCTCATCGAATCGTTTGCAGAAGCGGTGGTCATTCTGTGCATCCTGGACGAGCAGACTTTCCCCCGTTCGAGCCACCCATCCCGCAATCCCTTCCCCGATGGTTAAGGTCCTTCCCTTGAGCAAGTCGGCCCCTTCACCCACGATGATCTCAAAGCGAAGGCTTTGTCCATCAGGCTCCATGAGGAGAAGAGACCAGTTTCGCGGCTTGAGCAGGTCTCTCACTTTTTCCATGATAATTCTCAAGACTTGGGAAAGATCCAGAGTTGATGTGAGCGCCCTCGCCAAATCCGCGTAGATGGCGTGCTCAAGCTTCAGTCGGTCGTTGTCCCTTTCATGATGCGACATGCTGAGTCCCCCCGGCTGCAGAATCGATGTCCGACATGGCTACCTTCTCAACAAGTAGGTGGGGATTCCGGTTCCCACAGCTTTTGCGCCTGAGTGTCGGCTATAGAGACCCACCTACGATGCGGTCGTTACCTGCCCTTATTGGGAAGTGACCGACAGGGTACCCACCACGGCGAAAATTATCAGGGAAGAGGTAAGATCTGTCAACCTGGCGAGGTTTCGAAAAGACGGGAATTCTCTCTAATCTTCAATTCCCATATCGAAACAGTCCCCCAGAATCTTGACGATCGTTAAGAAAGCCCAAATCGTCCGTTTCGTCTCAACCATTGCGGAAGTTGACGTTTGCCCCTTCCAACAAGCTCGGGACATGCTTCAATTTGTCAGGACAAGCAGCCGTTACAATCCATCAAGGATTGGTCAGGACTGGAGCAGTCTCTCTTGAATGGATTGGGTGAGATCCTCGAATTCCGAATCGAGTTCCTGCCGTGAGATCTTCCTGAAGGTTTTATAGATCTTGATGGCGGCATTATGCATGCCCTTGTTGGAGTGCAGGGTCACAAGCCTCTGGCAGGCAAGTTCCGACAGGGGATCGATTTCGAAGAGCCTTTCATAAAAGTCGATGACGTTCCGGAAGGCTCCGTGCATTTCTGAGACCTTCCCAGCCCTGAAAACAATTGCAGATACATCTCCCGGAATTCATGCCGTCTCTTCATGCAGATATCTCTGCCATCCCTGTACGCCAACGCGTGAGTCGGATTTTTTTATCAAGGCGCATTTCCTGGTGTATAAAGGGAAAAAAGGGGGAAAAGCTTTGTCATGCGATTTTCGATCTACCCCATGATTTCCTGGTCCGTCATCTGCTCATGGGAGGTTGGCATGCGCCATTCGGACGATCGAGTGATTCGGGAATTCGAGCGCCGCAGGAAGCGGCTGATGCTCAACTTCGGATTCACATTGATTTGCTTCATCCTGGGGCTGGTTATCATACAGATCGCGGACACCTCTCCAGGACTGCTGGGAATAGGGAGGCGATGGTGGATGGCGGCGGCGGTCGCCCAGTTGTTCGCGGGGGTCATCATGGCCGTAACGGGCTTTCTGCAGTATCGCTGTCCCGTGTGTGACCAGATCATCAGGGGCCACGACAAGTATTATTTCGGCGTACTCCTGAAACCGGGAAAGTGCCCTGAATGTGGTGCACGCCTGGAGGAATGAAGCGAGACCGGCTGGCGCCGGTCGGCTCACGGCTCACTGTGGCTGCAATGAGTCACTCTCTCACCATGAAGGGTACCTTGTACCTTCTCGATAAGCAGGTCGGGATTCCAATCCCCACGGCTTTTGCACGCAGATATCGGGTATGGAAACCCGACCTGCAGGTGGCCGTTACCTGCTTATTGAGAAATCATCATAAGTGAGAAATGAAGAATGCATAAGATTATGGAATTGTAGACATTTATTCTTTAAGCCTCTCTTCTTGACGTCCGTTTGAGCACTGTGGACCAAGGTTTTTTCGATCAGAAAGGTACTGGGCTGATGCACTTTCTATTCCATATTATTCTGTTATTAGTATTTATATTTCCAATATCAGCAGCGGTGGGAGAGGGAACTGGGAAGGACCGCTTCTTTCTTGCGGGTGACGGCGAGATCCACATCAAAAACGTCCGGAACGACAAAGAGGCTCGAGTGAGTCTTCTCAATTCCGACGGGACTCTCAGAGAGGAGGGGTTCAATATAATCGATGATGTTTTCGGGTTTCCCACCCTGGAAAAGGGGGAGCATATCTCTCCCCGGCTCATTTTCATGTTGGACTACTTTTCGGATCTGGCTGCACCTGGAAAGGCGATCAACCTGGAATCGGGATACAGGAGCCCCGAGTACAACGCCGGTATTCGCAACAGGGGGGCAAACGCCGCCAGGACCAGTCAGCACATCGATGGGATGGCCATCGATTTTCACATCGATGGGGTGGACGGCAAGGAATTGTGGGAACTCATCAGAAGCAGGGCATGCTGTGGAGTGGGCCACTACGGCGGAGCGACCATTCACATGGATTCTGCGAAGCCAAGGTTCTGGGAGGCGGCGACATCCAAGACAAAGACCGGGGAGAGCGACTACAATCGCAAGATCTACCTCTCCACTGATTATGACAGGTACCGGCCTGGCGATGCCGTGCGGCTCTCATTTTCCTCTGTAAGCGATTTTGGATTCGGGATCGCTCCTGTAGCATTACTGGTCGAGGACCCGGAAGGAGCCAGGGGGGTTGCGACAGTTCCAACGAGACTGAATAAGCCTTCAAATGAGGGTCGATGTCTCAGGATTGATGACCGCAAGACCTCCCGATTCATCCACCTCGATTTGCCTCCAAAACTTATACCCGGCAGGTACAGAATCAGAATCGACTTCTGCGACCGTCCGTTCCCGGAGATGCCTGCCATGACCGTGTCAAACGAAATTGAGGTTGTGCAGCAAATGCCTTGACGATTACCGAGAAAATACACTTCCGAGTAAATTGGGATTCCAGGTGCCGAAGCATTGATGTCGGACATGAAAACCGGACCCGCCATTTTCATCCCGGATCATCCTGGGTGGCGACCATAAGACCATTATGTACGTCTATATGCGTTAGCCGACGCTCCGGATGCATCCGAATTCCCTTTCACCATGGATGTTGCAGGGACAGGAGAAGATATGGGGAAGTCGAAGTACAGAAAACCCTTTCGACTATGATTGCTTGTGTGCTAAGCGTATTGCCCTGGGACCCTGTGAGGGTTCCTGCAGTCGATCCAACGGACAATCGCCTGGAACATCACTGTCATTTCGATCAGAGCACTGGAATTCAGATATTTGTCCTGAGATGAAAAGACCGTGGGTCCTCGTCAGGTGACTTCTCAATAAATTCAAATAATAACCGCTTTGTGGGTCTGGTTTCCATACCCGGCATCATGACGCAAGGGCTGTCAGGATTGGAATCCCCACCTGCTCATTGAGAAAGGTCTTCATCAGGGGGGAATATGAAGGTCGGGATTGGTTTCTGCGATGAATGGGATGCTTTCGTATCCGGCAGGAAGAGTGCGGCGGAGGCAATTGAACGGGGCGATATTGAAAGGCCTGACTGTACTCTCGCTTTTTGCCACGGGCAAATGAGCCATGAGGAGTTTCTCCGGGGAATCCTTTCCATCACAGGGGAGGGTGTTCCAGTCCTCGGAGGATCCGCTATAGGGGTCATCACCAACGATCACCTCTCCTACGAAGGCCATCCCTCCGCTGT
This sequence comes from Deltaproteobacteria bacterium, assembly GCA_012517775.1. GTDB lineage: Bacteria > Desulfobacterota > Syntrophobacteria > Syntrophobacterales > Syntrophobacteraceae > JAAYUJ01. The sequence continues at coordinate 1,634 of JAAYUJ010000069.1, read as the reverse complement.
GGCTGTATTCCAATGGGAGTCGGTCCTGTGCCGCTTCGAGGTAGCGAAGATCCTGAACGGAGACGCGAAAAGTGCGGGAAGGGAGTTGGTGCGCCGGCTTTCCAGCCGGGAAAGCGATCGTCTCCTGCTCATATTCTACGATTCCATCCAAGTCCCCTCAGGCGGCACTAATGGACCTGTCTTGAATGCTTCTTCGCTCGTTGTCCAAGGTATCGAACAAGAGGTCGATCCCGGGACTCCGCTTGTTGGGGCCGGCTTGATAGGAGACTATTCCTTCGGGCCGGTCCACCAGTTCTGTGGGGGCATGATCTCAAACCAGTCCATCATTGGCCTCATGCTTGGGGGAGCGATCACTCCCTTTTGCCGCATCATGCACGGGTGTACGCCTCTGGACGGCAGGTACCATACGATAACCAGGATGGAGGGGTCATCGATCTTTGAGCTGGATGGTCGACCTGTGGTTGAGATGATTGATGAGATATACGGAAATCGTGTGTGGCGCCTGCAGCATCCTGTGCATCTTCTGGCCCTTGGAGTCAATCACGGTGAGCGATGGGGGACGCCTCGGGAATCCGAGTATGTGAATCGGTTGATTGCGGGCATTTTGCCTGATGGAAGCGGAGTGTCACTTTTTGAAACTGATTTCCAGTTGGGCGAGGAAATACAGTTCATGATCAGGGACAACAATACCATGGTTGAATCGGCTGCAAGAAACTCCCTGGAGTTGATGGAGGATATTGAAAAATCAGGAAAGCGTCCTCATTTCGCGCTTTACATTGATTGCGCCGGACGTGCTTCGGCTCATTCCAACGCTGTTGTTGAGGAGGCATGGGAGGTGCAGAAGGCGTTGAATTCCCATGGTATTCCGCTCCTCGGCTTTTATTCGGGAGTCGAGATTGCACCTCTTCTCCGGAAAAGCAGAGGACTCGACTGGACCGGAGTCTTGATCGTCTTGGCTGGAGATTGATGTCATGGCCAGGGGAGATCGAAACCTTAGGAAGGAGATGTCTGAGCTCAGGCGCCTCTTGGAGGATCAAGAGCGAAAAACCGGCTATTTTCAGAAGATAGCTGAAGAGACCGGCAGAAAACGATTGAGAGAGATCGATCAGCTGTCGACACTGATCAGAAAACATCAGGAAGCTGAAGAAGCTCTTAGGGAAAGTGAGCTTAGATTCCGCAGTCTCTTTGATTTCTCCCCCCAGGCAATGGCTCTCCTCGACTTCGAGGATGGCGGATTCCTGGAGGTCAATGACAGGTTTTGTGACCTGACCCGGTATTCCAGGGAAGAGCTACTGGGTACAACCCTGGCCAAGTCGGACCTCTGTTCCCCGCAGGATCTGCTCAGATTGATGGAGGAACTCAGAGGAGCCGGCAAAGTCGAGGGCTACAAGATGGATGTGAGGGTTAAGGACGGTTCCGATTTGCACGTTCTGATTTTCGGCCGCCTGATTCATATTGGCGGAAGGATTTCAGTGGTCGCGACGCTTGTGGACCTGACCCACCAGCAACTGTTGGAGTCCAAGCTCATGCATGCCCAGAAAATGGAGGCCCTCGGGACGCTTGCCGGCGGAATCGCCCATGACTTCAATAATCTCCTCATGGCAATTCAGGGGAATGTGACTCTTGCCCTCCTG
>JAAYUJ010000533.1 GCA_012517775.1 Deltaproteobacteria bacterium | reverse complement strand
TGCCGAAATGTCCGCCGTTTGAATGCAACCGGCCGCAAGCAGATGCAGGAATCAGGAATCAGCCGATTCAAAGGCACTTCTTCGGAAAGATTGCAAGCATGATAAGAGATCGTGCGGATATCCTCGTCATTTCGGCCCATCCCGATGACGCCGAATTCGGTGTTGGCGGGACAGTGGCGCGATGGGTGAGAGAGGGCAGGACCGTGGTGTACGCTGTTTGCACCAACGGAGACAAGGGCACCACGGACCGCGCCGTAAAAACGGAAGAACTTGCGAAACTGAGGATGGAGGAACAGCAGGCCGCGGCTGCGCTTCTCGGTGTGCGGGAGGTTGTTTTTATGGGCTATCCGGATCAGTCCCTGGAGGATACGCCTGGATTTCGCAAGGACATCGTTCGGCTGATCAGGATATACAGGCCTGGAATCGTTGTCACATCCGACCCGTATCGCCGGTATATCTGGCATCGTGATCACCGCATCGCCGGGCAGGTCACCCTTGACGCCGTGTTTCCCTACGCCCGGGACCACCTTGCCTATCCCGATCTTCTTGAAGAGGGCCTCGAGCCCCATAAGGTCGAGGAGATTCTCTTCTGGGCCGCGGAAGACGTCAATTTCCGCACGGATATCACCCGGACCTTCCACCTCAAGCTGGCCGCCCTCAAGTGCCACAAAAGCCAGATGAAGGAAATCGGCAATCCTCATCTCGACAAATGGTTGGAGGAACGTTGCAGGGCGATGGCCGAGGGAGAAGAGTTCGAACTGGCGGAGGCCTTCCACCGGGTCATCGTCCCGGCATAGACGGTGCTGGTAGACGATGTCATGCCTATCTGTATGAACCGGACGCGCGATCTTCGAAGCTGAGCAATTCAGCGGCACATCCGGACAGTCTGTTCCGGTCTAGCGCGCCGCTTACGGTCCAGTCGGCCGGCGAGGAGGAGAGACAAGAAGCCTATGAATCCAAAGATCGTTGTCAGGAGCGAAACCGATGCCGATGTGATCGCGATAACCGAAGTGACCGTCGCCGCGTTTAAGACACTGGAGATCAGCAATCATACGGAACAGTTCATCATCGCGGCGCTGCGCGCCGCCAAGGCCCTCACGGTATCTCTTGTCGCGGAAATGGATGGTCGTGTGATAGGGCATATTGCCTTCTCTCCAGTGACCATTTCGGACGGCACCCGGAACTGGTACGGCCTTGGACCTGTTTCGGTGTTGCCAGCGTACCAGCGGCAGGGCATTGGCAAAGCCCTGATACGGGAAGGGCTGTCACGGCTGAAAGACATGAATGCTCAAGGATGTTGTCTCGTGGGGCATCCGGATTACTACAGTAAGTTTGGCTTCAAGAACGTGTCGGGGCTTGTGCATGATGGAGTGCCACAGGAGGTCTTCTTCGCCCTTTCTTTCGACGGGCATACTCCGCAGGGCACCGTCGCTTTCCATGAAGGATTCAAAGCGGACGGCCACCAGAGGCTGCAGGCAACGGTGGACCAAGGCTGCGACTTTGTCCCAAGGTTTTCGGCCGTCGCTCCTGACCCCTCATGTTCGGCTGAGGAAAACAATGCTGTTCATCCATCCAATGTGGAATCACGAGAGTGAGCGGATCGGCAAGCAGAAATGCACCCCCATCGGGTACGCGCTTCACGTCATCGCGGACTTGCTCGGGTTTGTCGGCCTTCTTCTGCTTCTCGGTGTGCTCGTCTATCTCGGGCACCGAGGGATTGCTGGTGGATTCCGTGCGTCCATGTGCTGGCTTCTCGCCATTCCATTCGGGGTTGGCGTTGTTAGCGAAGTGCTCTATCACGTTTCGTGGATCATCGCACTCAGGCATGGGTTCGAGTACGATCCGAAGAAGTGCGTTGCCAGTTGGGAAGAGAACGGAAGACGCATCACATACAAATGGGAGCCGAACAAATAAGGACACGCAAGAAGCCGCATTCTGTTTATTTCTGCGTAGCGCTGCAATAAGGAGAGTATGGGACCTGAGCCCACGAAAGAGCTCATTGCTCGATGCCGCGTGATTGCGAAAGGTCGAGGCATACGCGACGTGAAGAGACTTGTTCACGATTACGGAAGGAAGCCCTCGATGTGGACCAAGAAGAGCAGACCACCCATTGAGATAGACGGGGAGGTTTATGAGTATGATTTGGTATGAACACCGCAGAATTGGAAGGTTCGAGATAGAGTTAAAGAAGGTGAGGCACTGATGATTGTAAAATTTAAAGAAAAAGATCCTGACTGTCCGGACTTCACACCCGATCAGCCATACTTCGTCATCGGGATCGAGGCGGACGATTACCGGATATTGAATGATTTTGGGAAAACGTACTTCTATCCTCCTCATCTGTTCGAGGTCATCGATCCGCGAGAGCCAAGCATCTGGACCACAGAATACGGAGAGGATGGAGAGCGCTACTCCTGCCAACCAGTGCTCAAAGAAGCCGGGTTCTTTGAGGACTATTTTGATGGTAAAGAAGAGGCCCTCTCCAAATTCTGGCATATCATCAATAGACGGCTATCGGAGGCGGCCGGAGCCAAGCCGGGGAGGCGCTAACCTACAAGGATTGTTCAAGAAACCCGGAGCGGCACTGTGTGCTTATAGGGCATTGCTGAGAGGTGCTTATGGAATGGAGAAGATATGCGGCCGTCAGGAGACACACGGGATGAAGAAAAGGAGGGAACCATGGAGAGCCCGAACAACTCAAAAAAGGACCCCTACGCTATCTGGGCCGATCTCTTCAACCTGGATGAGGAATACCTCAAATATTTCCTGACATTTTACAAAGTGCTGGCCTTTCCGGCCATTCTCGCCGCCTCGCTCATCTTCTACGACATCGTCGCTCCAGCCACCTTCTCCGACCACGCCGTCATCCAGTCCAAAGAGAAGAGGCACCAAAGAGGGCTCAGATACTACCTGAAAGCCCGTGGGGAGCGTTTCGGCCACTTTGAAGAGGTGAGCAAGGACCTTTACGACATGGTTGAACCGGGCGACACCGTAGTCATCAAACTGAGCCCGATATTCCTCGAAGCAAAATCCATCGCATTCGTGGAAAACGGCCAGACCAGGGCCGAAGCCAGAGGCGGTGAGACAATGGCGATGGCCCTTTTCGCTGTTGCCTGCTTATCGACCCTTCTCCCCTTCGTCAAACGCACCTCGTTCTTCTCGCGCGCCAATAGCTTGATCATCGTCCTTTGCCCCATCGTCGGCCTCACATCCATCGCCGTTCTCTTAAAACTGTTCCTCGCTTTCATTGGGGTAATCGACCGGGTTTGAGCAACTCGACGGGCATATGGGCCTGTCATTCCGAAGGCCGAGGGACCAAAAGGGGCCTTTGAGGGGTACGCTTGATGTACAACCGATCATTCAGGATCTCATCCAGGGAAGAGCTCCGGGCGACCAGATCCCGGGTATCGGATACGATGTCTTTAAGGTCCGAGCTAAGAGCTCAGATAGACTTCAGCTTTGCGCCGCTGAGCCTGCTGTTCGCAGGCAGAAAGACGAGGAACACATTTTGCGAAGCTCAACACCTCAAAGTGAATTTTCCGCCGTAATGAGGGAGTGAAAATGGTAAGATACTTTCTGCCTATTCTTATCGCCTTTTCCTTGGCAGTTGCGGTCCCCGTTTGGGGAGAGGATTTCTACGTAGATCAGAACAATCCCGGTGCGAACGACCGGAATCCCGGTAGCATCACCCAGCCCTGGAAGACCATAACCAAGGCGAACAATACCCTGGTTGCGGGTGATACCGTCCATATCAGGGCTGGAACCTACAAAGACGCAACCATC
>JAAYUJ010000532.1 GCA_012517775.1 Deltaproteobacteria bacterium | reverse complement strand
CTTGCTGTTTTGGCCATTGGCTTATGCTCCGATAGAATGATGGTTTGGTCGAACGCTGACTGCGGTCAAGGAAAAACAATAGAAACATCGATCGCCGTCATGACCGGGGTTTGTCCGACAATAAGGTGGGGAGCGAGTCATGGGGCTCGGCGCGGTCGTATTCCGGTATTTTGAAGCGCAGCCTCACGATACTCAGAAAGAAGCTGCACAGGAGTACCTGAAAGCCGAGCACCAGGCAAGTGATCGCAGGAATGAGGATGCGAAGGGCCTCGAACGGGTCGCTCAGGGTGAAGCCCTGCTCGGTCCAGGATACGAGCGGCAAAATGGCCCCAACGAGCCCCGTAAGGATCAGGAATGCCGCCACTGCGAGCCCAGGCTCCAGCGGCGAGGAGCGCGCAAAGCGGCTCAGCCGGGGATTGTCGGGGAAAATTCCCTGGCCGATTCCATATATCTTGGCCAGGATACCGAAAATGATTCCCTGGAAACCGGCAATGATCGCTGCGGCTGCGTACAGCATGGATATCGTATTGAACCGGATCCCCAATATGAACAGGGGGCCGGGCAGAAGCATCGCCATCCAGGCGAGTCCGAAAATCATCATCAAAATGGCCGGATACAGAAAGATGAACCGGGGACTGTAGAGAAGCATCATCCGCAGATGCTGCCAGCCCGCAGAGAAAGTGCGCAGGTGGGGGGACCTTCCCCGCCCGTCGGGGGCCAGCGTTGTCGGCACTTCGGTGATCTTCATGTCCAGGATACTGGCGCGGGCAATCATTTCGCTGTTGAACTCCCAGCCGTCCGCATGCAGATCGAGTCGCTCAAAGCTCGATTTTCGGAACGCCCGCATGCCACAGTGATGATCGCCGCAGGGGCTCCGGAAAAGAATGCGTGCGATGGCGCTCATGACGGGCACGCCTACGTACTGGTGCAGCGGCTTCATGGCCCCCGGCGCTATCCCGCCCTTGAAACGGTTTCCGACAACCAGGTCGTATCCTTCGCGCAGCTTTTCCAGAAAGCGCGGGATGTGGGAAAAATCATAGCTGCCGTCCGGATCGCCGATCAGCACGTACTTGCCCCGTGCGGCGGCTATGCCGCCTCGCAGCGCGTTGCTGTAGCCGCGGGTCGACACAGGCACCACCCGGGCTCCAAGATCCAGTGCAATGGTCTGTGACCCGTCCGTACTGCCGTTGTCCGCAACGATGACCTCGCCTGGGATGCTGTTTTTCGAGAGGGTATCGAGAGCCGACTTAACCGAGTCCCCGACCGTTTTGGCTTCATTGAGGCAGGGCATTACAATCGAGATCTCGATCTGCGGATTTGCCGCCTGCCCGGCGTACCGATCCCAGTCTCTGGCGTGCGCTGTCCCCATAATGTTCTAATCCTCTTTGACTTTGCTTTGGCTCTTTATATCAAACAGATGCATTTATCAATCGTGCTGGGTCCGCGAAACAAAAAAAAGTAACTTCTCAATAAGCAGGTCGGGATTCCAGTCCCGACGCCATTTGCGTCAATATGTCGGGTATGGAAACCCGACCACCAGCGCCATCGTTACCTGGACTTATCGAAAAGTCACAAATAAGGCGGCTGAATCCTGAGAAGTGTGATGGAATCATTCCACCGCTCTATTCGGAGGCAATAGATTATTCCTGTGTTCTTTGCAGTCGGGATCTCGTGGATGACTTTCGGTGAGGAGGCTGTCGTGAAACTCACGGTCAGCACTGTTAGCTAATGTCGAACTTTCTGTTCACATATCGAATCCAGCAATCGTCGGAAGGGCCGACGCACTCATGGAAGTGCAGCTGAGGGCGTCAAGTGATTGAGAACAAGCGAACCAGCTCCCTAAGGACATGGCGCAAGAGATCCCCAATACTTAGGCACGGGGCGTTCAGTGTTCAGGTATGTCCCTTGGCCCTGTCCATCGCTCGAGTGAGATGAAATTTTTCCTCGATCAGCTGATCAATTCTATTCTTGAACAATTTCCCAGTTTGACTCAAAGGTGTTGGCATGGAGGGTGTATGCATGCCCCATCATCTTCCCAACACCCTGTAGCACGCCGGGTTTTATCAGCCAGTACTTCAAATAAACGGCGGTAGCAGCCTCGATTGCCCGGTGACAGGATCATCTTCAGTAGGCACCCACACTTCCTTCTTCTCAACGACCCTCCATAAAGTGCCCTGCACCTTGCTCCTCACAGTTTGTCCAACTCAGGGAAGTCTCTTCTCTTCAATAACCTGGTCATGGGTCTCCACCATAACATTCCTCCTGAGATGAAGACCTTCCGGTGCTAGTCCATAGAGTCCGGTTCCGGATGGCCATGGATAAGGTTAGTGCAGCTCAGACTATGGGCCTCATTCCAAGTTCTGACAAAGCAAACAAGAGGACGAGCATTATCCGAACGAGGCATTGCAGGCGCTTCTCATCTTACGTTCCAACGAGAGGGGCCACCGCGATAACCACTATTGAAAAATGATGGCGAGTGGAGCGATCATTTAGAACCGATTTCTGAAGAGCAAATCCGACACAGCGCAGAGGGTTTCTGAAGCAGGCAACAAAGGCTGAGTGAGT
>JAAYUJ010000531.1 GCA_012517775.1 Deltaproteobacteria bacterium | reverse complement strand
TTCAGGGGCTCATGCCAAGTCTTTGAGGGAGGAAGTCATCCACAGCCTGAAGAACTCTACTGATACTCAGATCAAGAGTATGGGTGAAATGGGAATCATGCAGCGAGATCAGCTGGATGGTTTTTCGAAGCAATTGTTGGTCCTCACACAAACGAATGAACAAAAACTCGAAGCCATGCGCACTACGGTCGAAGAGCGCTTGCTGGGAATGCAGCGAGAAAACACGGCTCAACTGCAAAAGGTCAGAGAGGAGTCGATTGCAGCTGCAAAAGAGCTTCGAGAGGAGGTAGGGCAGAATCTCAAAGGTTTCAGAGACTCCCTCATCAATAACATGGGTGAGATGGCTGCGTTGCAGAAGAATCAGCTCGATATCTTCGCGGATCAACTGTCCAAACTCACTGAAACGAGTCATCAGAGGCTCACATCGATGAGAGAGACTATCGAGCAGAGGCTTGGCTTCCTCCAGACGGAGAACAGTAAAAAAATGGATCAGATGCGTGAGGAGACGGGCACTAATTTAAAACAGCATAGGGAGGAAGTTGGACAATCCCTTAAAAGCTTCAACGATTCGGTGCTCAGGGGAATGACCGACATGGGAGGACTCCTCAAGGATCAAATGGAGGCGTTTTCCGGGCAGATAAGAAAGCTTACCGAATCCAATGAGAACAAACTCGAATTCGTTCGGACCACAGTGGAGGCTCGGCTGAAGCAGATTCAGGATGATAATGCAAAACAGCTCGATCAGATGCGGGCGACCGTGGATGAAAAGCTCCAGGGGACATTGGAAAAGAGGCTCGGAGAATCTTTTAAGCAGGTTTCTGAAAGGCTGGAGCAGGTACATAAGGGGCTTGGCGAAATGCAGACCCTGGCTACTGGCGTGGGTGACCTGAAGCGGGTCCTCACCAATGTTAAAGCCCGGGGTGGCTGGGGTGAGATTCAGCTGGAAGCCCTTCTCGAGCAGGTGCTTTCACCCGAACAATACGAGCGCAATGTGAAGACCAGGGAAATTAGCGGAGAGATGGTCGAATTTGCAATCAAGCTTCCCGGCGGGGGGGACGGAGATGGGGATACGGTATGGCTCCCAATCGATGCGAAATTTCCCATGGAGGACTACCAGCGCTTGGTCGAAGCGCAAGAAAAGGTCGATACAGAAGCTTTGGATAGCGCGGCGAAGGCCCTCATGATTCGTATCAAGTGCTGTGCAAGGGACATCCGCGACAAGTACCTCTGCCCGCCGAATACAACAGATTTTGGCATCATGTTCCTTCCCACGGAGGGTCTTTACGCGGAGGTGGTGCGAAGGCCAGGTCTTGTTGAAGAGATTCAGCGCGAATGCCGAGTCGTAATTGCAGGGCCAACAACCCTTGCAGCCCTTCTGAACAGCCTGCAGATGGGTTTCAGAACGCTCGCAATTCAGAAACGTTCAAGCGAAGTCTGGAAGTTGCTTGGGGCTGTAAAAACCGAGTTTGGTAAATTCGGTGAGGTCCTGACTGGTGTGAAGAAAAAACTTGATCAGGCATCCAACACTATGGATGATGCCGCAAAGCGGTCTCGGGCTATTGAGCGGAAATTGCGCAGTATTCAGGAGCTGCCTTCGAACGAGGCACAATTACTTCTTAAGGTAGACCATATTGAGTCGGATGCAGAAATTCGGTGATAAGGAATGGGAAGAACTAGGATCAAAGCGTACGCGTTGACTGAAGCGTTTTGTGCTTGAAATTGAGCACGCTTTGCACGTCAACCCTAATTTCAGGCCTTCCGTTGACCACTAGCCCCAAGTTTAATCCACCTCCACATACCCGAACCCGAACCGATTCACTCCCCCACCCACCAGGGTCGCGGTGAATTCCAGAATATGCTGCCCCGTCTTCTCGGCTCCTGGGTACTTGAACCACACATCCACGGCATTGCCGATAGAGGCCATGGAGGAAGAGGAAATCAGGTCGGTGGTCGTCTCCGTGCCGTTGAGGAAGGATTTGACCGTGCATGACGCAAGCGGATCTCCCGTGGGGTTGGGCAAGGCCCATTTCAGACTGAACCGGTAGGGCCCCCAGGCGTCTGTGGCCGCATTGACTTTGATCTCAGCCACATCGAAATCGAATTCCATCGTTTTTTCTCCATGTTACGCATAATCGATCTTGAGTGTACAATTGTCATTGGCCAAGTTTCCAGCCCCCGAAGAGACGGTTCTTCTCATCCAAAGCCTTTGCGCCCCCGATGCCGCGATATTGGAGATGGAGAGCTTGCTCGAAGAAGTTTAGTGGGCAAAGCTTACACCGGACGGGGCGGTGCCCTCATTTGCAACCGTCTGCGTAGTGGAGTCCAGGCCCAGGTCGATTTGCGTATCTTCGCTGGTGGTCTCGGGATCGATGTACGCTTCAACCGATTCAGCCGCCGCATCCCCGTTGTTGTAGATGTCTTGGGAAGAAAACACAGGGGATGAGGGAACAAAATCAAACCGTCCGCTTCCCTACATTTTCAGATCGGCGGTGACAGTAGAGCATCAGCACCACGATAAAATCACGGGTCCCATCGGTTTCGCCATGACTTGCCACAAACCTGCTCCGAAGTCGCTCCAAGGACTCCGGCCAATTCTTGCGCCACTCCTTGATGGGCCGAGCCGAATCGAAAGCCCC
>JAAYUJ010000068.1 GCA_012517775.1 Deltaproteobacteria bacterium | reverse complement strand
CGGATTGTAGATGTTGTCGTTGGGATATTTCGTTCGGCGGTAAGCAATCACCTTTGCATCTTTGGGAAGTCCGGCCATTTTCCTGGCCTGCGAGAGCGCATCTTCCAGGTAACCCACCTCATCAATGAGCCCCAGCCGAAGAGCTTCGCCAGCAAGATAAATTCTGGCCAGAGCGATCTCGGACAGGCTTTTCTCATCCAGACCGCGATGCCGGGCTACCAGCATCAGGAATCGCAGTCCCATCTGATCGATCATCCCCTGGAGAATCGCTTCCTCCTCCCTGGATGTCCTGCGGAAAGGTGATCCCATGTCCTTGTTCTCACCGGATTTGCTCACCTCCACCTCCAGTCCGATCTTTCCCATGAGTCCGGTGACTTTGGGCCTGACGAAAATGACGCCGATGGATCCAGTGATGGTTGTAGGATGCGCGAGAAGGTAGTCGGCGGAAAGGGATATATAATAGCCTCCGGAAGCAGCCACATTCATCATGGCGGCTATCACTTTATGACCGGTGCGTCTCTTGTGATTGAGAATCTCCTGGTAGAGCATGTCGCTTGCCGTGATGGAACCACCCGGCGAGTCCACCTTCAGGACGATGGCTTTCACATCGTCGTCCTCTTCCGCCTTTTTCAGCTGTGCGGCCACATCCTGGAGCATGCTCGGTCTCGACTGGAAAGGCATGATCCTGGGTGCATCGGAGATGAAACCGCTGATATTGATGACCGCAACCTTTCCTCTCCCTTTGCCCTCAAGAACGGACTCATCGAGGGGGTCACCTCCGTCCGGGAAAAGGGTGATTTTCGGCTTGATGCACGCACAGGCAACGATGAGCAGAACCACGACGGCAAGACACATCCTCGTACCACGAAAGACTGGTTTCAATCGTTTCATGCCTTCTCCAGCGCCTTCAGAAACCGACCCTTTCACCCACGGATTCTCTACCTGAGTATCACAGGGCAGCCTCCCACTGCAACCAGCCACTCTCTCATCACGAATGGTATGCGCCAGGAGACCCCATGTACCCTCTCCTTTTTTCTTGCCCATTCATTTGAGACTATTCTATCATCAGGTTGCTGGAATCCTTGAGTCTCCCCTGTCCCGGTAACCTGGAAGGATCGATGCATCCATGGAGAAGTCACTGCGCATCGCCGAGCTATTTCGGCATGAAAAGGATGTTCTCGGCAAGACCGTGTCTGTCCAGGGCTGGGTTCGAACCAGAAGGGAATCCAAGGCCGGCATCAGTTTCATTGAGCTCAATGATGGATCATGCCTGCGCAACTTGCAGGTGATTGCCCGGACAGACCACCCGGATTTCGCGCACATCCTCCCCCAAATTTCCAACGGATGCAGCCTGTTGATTGCAGGAGCCATCACCGCTTCCCCGGGAAAGGAACAATCCGTGGAATTGCAGGCCGAGCGGATCAAGATATACGGTCTGTCAGATCCCGCTACCTATCCCCTTCAGAAGAAGCGACATTCCTTTGAGTTCCTCAGGCAGATCAGCCACCTCCGATCTCGCACCAACACGATGGGCGCAGTCACCCGCGTCAGAAATCGGTTGAGCTACGCCATCCACCAGTATTTTCAAGAAAGAGGCTTCTTCTACATCCACACGCCTATCATCACGGCAAGCGATTGTGAGGGAGCAGGGGAAGTTTTCAGAGTCACCACTCTCAAGCCTGACAGCAGGCTGCAGGGTGACGGTGAAAATGTCTATCGGAACGACTTCTTCGGGAAGCCCACATACCTCACCGTAAGCGGTCAACTCCAGGCGGAAATCTATGCACTGGCACTCGGGCAAGTATACACCTTCGGACCCACGTTTCGTTCAGAGAATTCAAATACCAGCAGGCATCTGGCCGAATTCTGGATGGTCGAACCTGAAATGGCATTCTGCGACCTCGAAGACAATCTTAAGACAGGAGAATCATTGATCAAAGCCCTCCTGGAGGTTGTCTTCTCCGAGTGCGGCGACGACCTGGCTTTTTTTAACCGATTCATTGAGCCCTCCTTGAGTGATGGCCTGGAGAGAATTCTCAAGGAACCGATGGAGGTTCTCCCGTACAGCGAAGCGATACGCCTGCTGCAGAAATCGGGTGAATCCTTCGAGTTCCCTATCCAATGGGGAAGCGATCTTCAGGCTGAACATGAACGATGTCTCACGGAAAGGCTTTTCAAGGGTGCGGTCGCCCTCATCGACTACCCGAGAGACATCAAACCCTTTTACATGAGGGTGAATGACGACGAGAAGACAGTTGCAGCAATGGACATCCTGGTCCCAAGGATCGGTGAAATCATAGGAGGATCACAACGGGAAGAACGCTTGGACGTTCTTCTTGACCAGATGCGACTCAAAGGAATTCCAGAAGAGGAATACCGCTGGTATATTGAATTGAGGCAGTATGGCTCCGTTCCCCATTCCGGATTCGGACTAGGGCTCGAAAGAATGGTCCAATGTGTCACCGGGCTGGGGAACATCCGCGAGGTAATCCCTTTTCCACGGACTCCAGGTCACGCTGAATTCTAGGCCTGTTGATGTTTCCGTCTAAAAGGCCGTCCCCGAGACCGGATCGTCTCCTTGGCGACGGGAAATGAGAGAACGTTGCATTACTTTTCCATTGGCGAGCTGGGGAGAAATGAGCCTGCCTGAACTTGAAATCCTGTGTTGGAAATGCTGGGGAAGTGGTATCATACAAATGGAAGACCATGGGCAGATGATGGAATGTCCCGATTGCAACGGACTGGGATGGATTCCCACTGAAGACGGAAAACGAATCCTCGCATTCGTGCAAAAGCATCTGGGTATCGGCATCGAGGAAGAGGACGAAGAATCGCCATGAGGTGTTTGGCTTCTCTTCTTCTGCATGTTGTAGAGAGGGAAAAAATGAAGCTGGCAAACAAGGTATCTGGACTGAATCTCCTATCTCTTCTGATAGCACTGGCTCTGACGCTTTCTATCTCCTCCTTTGTCTCAGGCTTTTCCGATGAACCCTCCGAATTCAGAGGAATCAAATGGGGAACAGAAATCGGGACACTCAAGGGGATGGAGTTCCTTGCTCAAGATGGAGATTTGAAATTCTTCGAAAGACAAAACGATCCCCTGACCATCGAGAATGTTCAGCTGGATGCCGTTGTCTACGGGTTTTACCGAGATCAGTTCTTCAGCGCGATGGCCTATTACGCGTCCCTTGCCAACTTCCTCAACCTGAAGGATGTTCTCTCCAGAAAACATGGGGAGCCATTCCGTCCTGCAGAGACTCCCAATCGCTATTTCTGGAGTGGTGAAAAAGTGGACCTTCTCTTGATTTATGACGAGAACACCATGTCAGGCAGGATTTCCTATTTTTACAAGCCCCTCCAGAGTCAGGCGGAGGGGCGACAGCAGTAATGCAAAGGGGTGATG
>JAAYUJ010000530.1 GCA_012517775.1 Deltaproteobacteria bacterium | reverse complement strand
GTGATCGCTGGCGGCCTTGGAGGCTGAATACGGGCTGTTGGGAGCGTAAGGAGTCGTCTCCCTGAAGGCGGGCTCATCGGGTTCGAGAGATCCGTACACCTCATCGGTGGAAACGTGCAGGAACCGAAACGATGCCTTCCGGTCCTCCGGAAGGTCTCCCCAATAGGATCGCGCCTCTTCCAACAGCGTGAACGTTCCGAAGACATTGGTCTGTATAAACTGGTCCGGACTTGCGATGGACCTGTCCACATGGGATTCCGCGGCAAAATTCACCACGGCATCGGGCGTGTGCTCCCTGAAAAGCTTTCCAAGCAGTCGTGCATCCCGAATGTCCCCATGAACAAATATATGCCGAGGATCCTGCATGATGGACTCGATGCTCATGAGATTCCCTGCATACGTCAGCAGATCCAGATTGACGACACGGGCTTCTCCACTCTTGATCACCCCCAGAACAAAGCTGCTGCCGATGAATCCGGCACCGCCGGTTACGAGATAAGTCGACATGAGCACACTTCCCTTTTTGTTTCCTGTCTCAGGTTGTCTCGCCGATAAGGAGAGAGACGGCACGGCAGGTCTTCAGCGCCCCTTTCCATACACCAACGCGGCAATCGTTGGAAGGCCTTTCCAAAACCACCACCGACGAAATCCGTTGCGAGGAATGCCGATCGGCATACAATTCCGGACGTGAGGTGCCACATGGGATGGAAGCGCAACCAATATCAAATTGAATTCCGTTAAACATATCTGTAGAAATGAGGGTGAGGATCTGTTTGGCCGATTACCTTCAAAAGGAGAGCCCGTGGAGACATGGCTGCTCGTGCTGGGCTTTGCGGCGCAAGGGCTTTTTGCCGCAAGGTTCCTCGTGCAATGGATTGCCAGTGAGAGAGCCAGGCGCAGTATTGTTCCCATTTCATTCTGGTTCCTCAGTGTGTGCGGTGGAACTCTGCTTCTGGTTTACGCGGTCCTTCGCAGGGACCCCGTTTTTATCCTGGGCCAGGCGTCCGGGTTGATCATCTACAGCAGAAATCTCTACCTGATCTACAGGGAGCACAAAAGGAAGCAGGGCCAACTCCCCGAAGGAGGCCCGGAAACGCATCCTGAATCTTCCGCTGCCTTTCAATCCGGTGGAGGAACACACGAAGACCAGAGTTAACAGCACTCAGGTTCTCCCCCCGGCACCCGGATACTCAGGAGGCAGATTGGTTCGTGACATCCTTCGACTGAATCCTGGCTTCCCGAGGCTCTTTTTCATCGTGGTTCGCGCTTCTCCTGCAGAGCCTCTTGACTGCGTAAATCTTCTTGTCCTGCGACTCATAGTAGATGCGTACCAAAACCTCACCAATCAGTCCAATGGCGAGAAACTGGACTCCTGCGAGCATCAGGGCTGCCGCAAGGAGACTGAGGGGGCCGTGTTCCTGGAAAATATGGATGCCCCCGAAAATCTTCCTGTAGACGAGAAAAACCCCGATCAATCCCGAAAGCCCCCCACAGCCGAGGGAGAGCTTTCCGAAAAAATGGAGGGGACGCGTCATGTACCGCAGAAGAAAGCGCACCGTTATCAGGTCGAAAAGAACTCTGAACGTTCGGGAAAGCCCGTAATGGGAACTGCCCTGATTTCGTCCCATGTCTTTGATGGGAATCTCGACAATGTGGGCACCGTTGAGGGTTGTGAGGGCCGGGACAAATCGGTGCAGATCCCCGTAAAGATGTAGATCTTCCAGAATTTCACGGCGATAGGCCTTGAAGGTGGTCCCGAAATCATGGAGATTCACACCGGAAGCCTTGGCCATCAGCCAGTTGGCAATACGGGACGGAAGGGTTCTTGTCAGGAATGCGTCGGACCGACTGACCCGCCAACCGGAAACAAGGTCGTAACCTTCATCGATCTTCTCCAGAAATTTGGGAATTTCCGTGGGATCGTGCTGAAGATCACCGTCCATGGCAATGACAAGTTCCCCGAGCGCATGATCGAAACCGGCCATGAGTGCAGGAGTCTGACCATAGTTGCGGCGGAGGTGTACCACGACGACACGGGCGTCTTGAGCATGCAGGAAATCGAGGATCCGTGGCGTGCCATCTGTGCTGCCATCGTTGACCAGCACCAGTTCCCAGCTTACATTCCGGCTTTCCATGGTGCGCCTGATCGAATGGTAGAGATCGGCAAGGGTGTCTGCTTCATTGTGCAGAGGAATGACCACGGAAACCCTGGGACTTTGATCGATCTTGGCGGCGCATCCGCGCCTCCCGCTTGCCTCTGAAAAAGTATTCACGCGATCTGCTCGTCAAATGCTTTCAAGAAAATGCCGTTTTTCTCGGCACATTCCATGAGGAATGGGGAGCAAAGAATGTCTTTTTCCCTTTCCCTCTGTTCACGGAGGCGGGTTCTTCCGGAGCACAGTGCTCTATCGCAGACTCCGGGGTGCACCATCCATTCACTGACTCCAGGCGGCAGTGCTTGCATGAGATATGCCGCAGACGCCTGATTCCAGATGCCGGTCATGGAAAGACCGAAGAAGTGGTCCGGCATGCGGAGTCCCGCGCGCAGGACGGTCCTCCTGAATTGGTGACGGAGAGGAACCGTCAGTCGACTGTCGCCATACTGCTTCAAAAGGACTGCCCGATGTCCCTTGTCGACCCTCGCAAGCATGGGGAAGAGCCCTTGAGACTCAAAGGGACGGCGGATCCATTTTATGGAATACCTCGTGCAGAGATCCACCAGGACCTCCAGGATCTGCGGCAGCAGATGCACATGTTTGTGGCTGTCCAAGTGGGTGGGAACCAGTCCTGCGTCAAAAACCCTGCTTACTTGCTGGTTCAGTTCATTCCATACAGCCTGCCTGGTGACTT
>JAAYUJ010000529.1 GCA_012517775.1 Deltaproteobacteria bacterium | reverse complement strand
GAAGTCACGACCTTTCCCACAGGCAACCCATACAAGGAGAGGGCTTCATGTCTCTGGTGTTGAGTGAATGCGACGAGGGAATCGGAACCATCACGTTGAACAATCCGGAAAGAAGGAATTGCCTGAGTCATGATTTGATACGAGATCTTTTCGCCGCGTTTGACAATCTTGAGCAGTCAGGAGTGCGAGTTGTCATTCTGCGCGCTCCATCGGGGACAAAGGTCTGGAGCGCGGGTCATGATGTGAACGAGCTTCCCAAACCGGGTCGCGATCCTCTCCCCTACAACAGTCCATTCGAGCAACTTCTGCGTCGTGTCCAGGACTACCCGGATCCGGTTATTGCCATGATCGAGGGCGGTGTGTGGGGCGGAGGCTGTGATCTGGCCCTCACATGCGACATCCTCGTTGGCTGCGAGACTGCCACCTTTGCCATGACACCCGCCAAGATCGGCATTCCCTACAATCCGGCCGGCATGATTCATTTCATTAATGTCATCGGATTGAACAAAGCCAAGGAAATGTTCTTCACGGCGGCTCCGATGACGGCTTCTGAAGCTCTGAACCTCGGCATTTTGAACCATCTCGTGGCGATTGCGGAATTGGAGTCGTTCACCCGAGAGCTTGCTGGAAAAATAGTGAGAAATTCCCCCCTTGCCATTCGAGCACTCAAACAGGAATTTCGCCTGCTTTCCAAAGGTCATCCCATCGATGCGGAAACTTTCGAAAAGATCGGGGCAATCCGGCGTGCTGTCTATGACAGCAAGGATTACCGTGAGGGTATTCTGGCCTTTCATGAAAAACGTCGCCCCAAGTTTCGAGGGGAGTAGCCGTTTCCCATTCTCTGGTTCGTTTCAGTATTCCTCGGTGTGATTTCCCGGGAAGTAGTCCAGGCTTACAATCCCCACAGCCTTTGTGTCCGACATGGGTTCGTCGGGATTGGAATCCCGACCTACGAGCAGCGAACCAAAGAACTTTTCGTAACAGGTACTCCTCGGCAACAGTACGTTTCGGTTCTTGCCCGGAAAGTGGTATTGCCACACTTTGTGGGAAGATGCATGGCAAATACCACTGAAAACCCGAAACCCGCCGTGCAGCAACAGGTGGCGGCATTTCTGCCCAAAGTCCTTTTTTGTGCCGCGGCTGTCTCGCGACCCGTTAGAACGAGCGGCATTTGACGCTTTCTTGAAAGGGCTGAGTCCCTGCCAGACAATTCCCAGCTTCTCAATAAGTTCAAGCATCCACAACTTCGCAGGACGGGTTTCCATACCCGACACGCTGTTGCAAAGGCTGTCGGGATTGGATTCCCGACAGCCTTATCGAGAAATCACACGATTTCCAGTCATCCGCCTTACGAGTCCGTCAAAAAAACCAGACAGAGCCCTGGAAGCCCATGCAGGGGCTTGCGCTTCTGCGCATTTGCATTATTGTCTCTTCAGCCTGCTGTATTCCTGGCATGAGCACGGGGGGCGTGATGGGTTCTTGGGTTCAAATGAGGCAGTGGGCTCAGGTTCAAGTGGGATTGAAGTGTTGATGGATGGACAAGATGCAGACATCGAAGAGACACGGGCGATTGAACGAAACGGCTACTCAACCTCCGAATCTTGCATGTTTTTTGCTCTCCAAGGCTTCACGGGGTCACTGAAGACCCCGGTGTCCTCTT
>JAAYUJ010000528.1 GCA_012517775.1 Deltaproteobacteria bacterium | reverse complement strand
TTGCCGCACGGTCGGGCGTCCGACGGAGTACAGGTCCGCCAAAACGTTTTCCGACGGGATGCGGCTTCCGCGGGGGTATTCCCCGGCGCGAACCTTGGAGAGGAGAATCTCAGCCAGCTGGTGATAGAGGGGCAGGGGCGAGTGTGGGTTGAGCATGGCGTTCGGGGCCTTTCGTTCCAGGGTTACATTTTTCCTGTTCCAAGGGCACCTTGCCAAAAATTAGTAAAGTTGTCAATACAACTTTGCTTATGTCGACTGTGTGACTATTGCCCACAGAATTAAATGACTGTTATCCCGGGAGGTCGTTCCCCGATGCAGTTGGCTGGAATCCAGTCTCTCATCTTCCTGTTTGGTCGAATGATGGGGGAAGCAGGCGGCCACCAACCGCCCCCATGAGCGACCTCTGCAAGAAGGGCTGACAGTCCCTACAGGGAGACGGCTATGCCTTGATCACGCAAATAGGTCTTCACCTGCCGAATACTCAAAAGCCGATAGTGGAATACCGACGCTGCCAGCAATATGGTCGCTCCACCCTTCCTTACGGCTTCATGGAAATCCTCAAGCTTTCCGGCTCCCCCCGACGCGACGACCGGTACACTGACAGCCTCTGAGACGGCCCGGGTGAAGGGGATGTCGTAGCCGGCCTGGGTGCCGTCTCCATCCATGCTGGTCGGCAGGATGACACTCGCGCCGAGTGCTTCACATTGCTTTGCCCATTCAACGGCATCTCTTCCAACCGGTTGAGTACCGCCGGAAACCACCAGCTCGAAACCCGATGGCATCGCTTCGTTCCGGCGTGCATCAATGGCGACGGTGATGCGTCCGGAACCATACTTTTCGGCGATTTCGCCGATCAACTGGGGGCGTTTGACGGCGGCGCTGTTGATGGAGATCTTATCCGCACCGGCCTCCAGCAGCATTTCGACATCTTCCAAGGTCGCAATACCCCCTCCGACAGTGAGGGGTACGGTGATGACGGACGAGACGGCTTTCACCCAATCAAGCCGGGTCTTGCGATTCTCCAGTGTCGCAGCAATATCCAGCATCGCCAGTTCATCCGCACCCTCCTGTTGATAGAACCTGGCGTTCTCCACAGGATCACCGGCATCCCTGAGGTCGACAAAGTGAATCCCTTTGACCACTCGACCGTTTTTCATGTCGAGGCAAGGCATAATACTAACCATAGTGGAGCTCCTCTCTCTGGGAATCTGCATTTCAAGTCCTTCTTTCAAATCCTTCCACGCAAGACGCTGCTCGTGCACACATGCCCGTTGAGGTTTGGAACCTGAATTTCTCGAAAAGGAACAATCTCGCTGGTTGGGCAGAGCGATGGGGGAACGAACCAAAAAGCAGTTTGGCCAACCATGAATATGTCGACACGTGGCAGAGTGCCGTCGATACCCTTTCTTCTCTCGCGGGCTCCCGCCGACACCACTTTACCACAGGACCTCTTCTGAAGCTCCCCTTTTAACCGCCTTTCATGAGTACTACGGGGAGAATTGAAGCCTGATGTCATTCAAGGCATGCGATTCACACGGCTCACCCCAGAAGGTGCCATAAAATTGAGAGATCCGATTTACTTCTGAACACGGCGAATATAAGTGATTAGCCGGGGTACCGCCCGTTCCAGCCGATGCTTTGGCGCCCGGTCAGGACGTGACTTCATACTTGTCCTCCGGGATGTTCTGGCCCGTAATTCTTTAGTTCTTTAGTGAACCGCAAGCCTCTGTATGAATCCCTCCAGTTGTCTCGATCTCTCGATGGTTTGGCGGTTCAGGTCAATTCGGTTTTGCAACAGCTCAATGAGTAGGTCGGGATTCCAATCCCGCCAGCCTTTGTCCCATGGTGTCGGGTATGGAAACCCGACCTGTAAAGCGGTCGTTACCTTGACTTATTGAGAAGTTACGCAAGCCGTGAAAAGGAAGAGTTGATTGCCGCCATCTTGGCTTCATGAGAATCACCCAGGTCAATTGGAGGAAGATCTGATACCTTCTATGACGGCAGGAGTTTCCGGATTCTGTTCGTGTTCCGGAGCACATGGTGGAATTCTTCATGAAATGCTTTTTTCGTTTCTCAAAGGATGCATATGGCGGAGTATGGAGAGTGGAATCGGAAAGGGGCAACACTCAGCCACGTAACAGCCGAGGCTGAATACGGTGTGAGTGAGAGCTTCATTGTTAAAGGCATCAAGACGGGCAAACTGGAGTACCAAGATGGATCGGTATGGGGAAACCCATACCTGAGAATCCTGAGAAGCCAGCTGGAGAAGTACATAATTGAGGAGCATGGAGAGGCCTACCTGGTGAAGGTCAAGAGTCAGGCTGAGTTAGGCAGGATCAAGAAGGAAATATCTGAACTCAAGAAAAGACTGAAGGCTCTGGAGGAGAGGAAGGTTCACATCGAGGAGGCTCTAGAGAAATAGCGGGCTGCTGAACACTGCGGCCAAAGAGTTTTTCTTCCGGATGCTGTCGTCAAGTCAGCTGACAGAATCATTCCACCGTGATCTTTGTTGCCTTTCGAGTCTCTCCCATGGAATTGCGCTGCTGTTCCAGGGAGGTGATTCGCTGGTCGATGAGGGACTTGAACGCCTGCAGAACCTCAATCCGGGCGTTGGTAAGGTGCTTGAAGAAGTCGCCGTGTCTGGAGCGGATTTCGGACAATCCCTTCATCATCGCGCATAGCGGGCAGCAGTATCCCTGGTGTTCTCCTTCATTCCGACCGGCTCTGGACTCTTCATTCATGGTCGCCTCCAAAAAGAATGGTGAGATACTCTCCCTTGAGTTCTGCCTTTCGGGCGGAAAGGGAGACAAAGGCCCTTGGAAGAACAAGGTTTCTCCTGAAATTGCCCATGCGGATGATGAGCTCCTCGCCCACCTTTGTCAGGTCGATTTCACTCTTCTGGACAAATGGCAGGTGGAGCTTCACGGTGTGGCACCCATTCGACTGAGTGAATTCCAATGGACGCCGCGCTGTGAAGATATCCACCGGATTCCTCCCGTTGAAGAGAGCCTGCCCGAGCTCCCGCAGCCTCTCGTACCCAAGGACTTCAGAGGAGTAAAACGGGACCTCCAGACACGGGGTTGGATGGAAGTAACTCTCAGCAAGCTCCCGGTATTCCTTCTGCGACTCCAGCCAGCTCCGGGTAAAGGCACCATCTCCCTGGAAGAATACACGGTTGATGACGATTCCATCAATGGTGAGCTGATGCAGGGCGAAAATC
>JAAYUJ010000527.1 GCA_012517775.1 Deltaproteobacteria bacterium | reverse complement strand
TTCCGGTTGAAGGTCGGCTCCACCCGCACGCCGTTGACCGCCTCGATCTCGTCCACGAAGAAATCGATCATGTCTTTGTAGGCATGGGGCTGGATGCCCAAGTGGTTCCCGGTCATGTAGCAATTGGCCACTGGAGCCGCGATCCAGTCGATGTTCAAGCCCAGCAGGTTGAGCAATTCCCGGCCGATGATGGTGATCTCCGCCGTGTCGATGCCGTACGGGCAAAACACGGAGCACCGCCGGCATTCCGTGCACTGGAAGAAGTAGGACCACCATTCCTTGAGCACATTTATGGTCAGCTCCCTTCCGCCGGCTATCTTGCCGAAGATCTTGCCAGCCGTCGTAAAATCCTTGCGGTACACTGATCGAAGAAGCTCCGCCCTCAGGACGGGCATGTTCTTGGGATCCCCTGAACCGATGTAGAAATGGCACTTGTCCGCGCACGCGCCGCAGCGCACGCAGATGTCCATAAAGACCTTGAGGGTGCGGAAGCGTTCGAGTCTCTCCCTCAACCCCTCCATCACAATCTCTTTCCAGTTGTCCGGAAGTTTCCAGTCCTCATCCGTGGGAGACCAATCCCTCGGGTTGGGAAGCCCTACCACCTCAAGGTTCTTCGCCTTGGCTCCATAGCACCAGGTTCCTGGTCTGAATTCAACGGGAGTCTCCATCCACGGCGTCTGGGGCAAGGCGTGACCCAGTGCGAGCTCGCTTGCTTTTGGGATCTTTGCCATTGTTGTTTCTACTCCTTTTCCACGGGTAATCCGGCCTCTATCATCTTATCCCTGAAATGCTCCTCGTATTCTTCATAAGTATGCGTTTTGACAGGGTAGTTCCAAGGATTGATGTGCCTGACCATACGGTTGTCATTGGGAAGGTTCCTGGTGGGACTGAGGAAAACGCCTCCGAGGTGCATGAGCTTGCTGAAGGGAAAGTAAAAGAAAAGAGTGCTCACAAGAAAGAGATGCATGTAGAACAGGACCCCGATTCCCTCCGGCGCTGTTGGATGGAAAGTCACCAAGCCGATGGCGAGCTCCTTGATCTTGAGAAGATCCACCTTGGTGAAGTAGCGCATGAGCACTCCCGTTATACCTATGGCAAGGAGCAGAAAAAGCGGGAAGTAGTCGGCGGGGAGCGAAATGTAACGCATCTGGGGGATGATCACACGCCGAATGAACAGATAGGTGACCGCCACGAGGAAAAGCAGGTCCGTGATGTAGATTCCAGGAAGACCAAGCTGGAGAAAACCGTCAAGCCTCTCCGTCAGGTGGATCATGCCGGGTACAGGTTCCGTGAAGAACCTTAGATGTCTCACTAGAATAATAAGAAAAGACCAGTGAAACGCCAGCGCTGCAAGCCAGAGCCACTTCTCCCAGTGGTAGGTGATCTTGGGTCCCTCGTGGAGCTCCATCTTCGTGTTCCGGAAAAGAGACCGGAATAAGAGTATCTCCAGGGCCATGCGGACAAATACTCCCCATTTGGTGTATGGGTTGTCGAACTTGTTGGGTTTGATCCAGGGCAGGGAATGCTGCTGCCCAGCGGTGGTAGGAATGCGGAATGGCACGGGGGAGCGGGCCCAGCCCAGAACCCGGTAGATGAACCCCGCGATGAACGTGAAGATGGCTATATAGGGGATCAGTACACCGAAAAAGTAATCGAGCCCAGCCACCTTCACTCCCAGGAACGCAACCAGAACGAGCGCGACGACTGCCATTAAGGAAAACTGTATGCCCATGTAACAATCCCTCGTTTCAAGGTGTTAGGAAGTTAGGTGATTAAGTGTGCTTTGGTTCAGGATCAATCTTGGTATCAGGAAGCTCGACCACCAGATTGGCTCTCTGGAGCAACCTGAAAGAACGGTTCTTGACCTCGTTGACCCTGTTTTCATAAAGTGTTTCGCGGCATTGCATGTAGATGTCGAAGGCGAGGAGAGCGATTTCGTCCACCTGAGAATCCAAGGTCTCCAGTACTGCCGGTGACACGCGATTCTCCCGGATGTCATCACTCAGGGAGTCCCGAATGACTCTTTTGAGGTAGAGGACAAAAGCGACGGCCTGAGAAGGAGCAAACGTCTGGACAGCACGGATTCTGATTATTTTGTCCAAGGAGGAAGAAATCTTCTGCGGGTCCATTCCCTGCAAGAATCCTTCGAGTACGCCCTCCATTCCTTGATGCAGCGTATGCCCCACCGGGTTGGCAAACTGGTTCGGTTCCCTCTTCATGAACCGCGCTGTCTCGGGGGGATACGTTTCCAAAAGGTGCTCAAACCACTTCCGCAACATGGCGTCCTTGTTCTTCAACATCCGCTCATTCAACTCCATCAAGGCGCCTCCTTAGCCAGTTACCGAAAAAACAACACCCGTCGTAAACCCGTCGTTAAGCAGCCCTCATCCCCCCTCTCATTCAATGAAATGGAATCATCAAAACCCCCTGAAAAGACTGAAACGGATTACACACGTCAATCGAATGACTCAATGCAAAATCATTTTATAGTTTTTGGAATACTGGTGCTTTAAACTATATTGCAAGGCTGTGTCAAGCTGGAAAGACACCGGCGGGAAGGAGGGGAGTTTTGAGTCACAACTCAACGGCTGACGATCCCGTCACGATGAAGAAAGGGCAACATGTTAAAATATCAAGGTATTCACCACCTGGCCATGGCGACGAACGACATGGACGGGACGATCCGCTTCTGGCGGGATCTTCTCGGGATGCGGTTGGTGGCAGGTCTTGGAAAGGCGGGAGCCAGGCAGTACTTCTTCGAAATTTCGGCAATCAGCCTTCTAGGGTTCTTCGAATGGAAAACCGTGGAACCGATTCCCGAAAAGGATCACGGTTATCCAGCCCAGGGACCGATGGTGTTTGACCATGTCTCATTCGAGGTGGAATCGGATGAGGATCTCTGGATCTTGAAAGAAAACCTGGATGCAGGAGGGTTCTGGGTTTCCGAAATCATTGACCACGGATTCATTCACTCCCTGTACTCCTTCGATCCCAACGGCATCGCCATTGAATTCAGCAGCAGCGTCGAGAAGGTCGATCTGTGCAAACACCCCATGATGCTGGATGCCGACCCCACTCAGGTGACCCGGGAGGGCCCGGAGCCCCTGCCCGGAAAATGGCCTCCCGTTGAAGATCGAACGCCTCCAGACGAGAGAAGGATCTATCCGGGAGAGGGACTCGAATTTGTACAAGGGGCCAAAAAGAACTGGTTCAAACATCCCTGGGAACGCTAATGGTAACTTCTCAGTGATTGCAGGTAACGACCGCTTTCTCTGTAGGTCGGGTTTCCATACCCGACAACTTGTCGCAAAGTCTGTCGGGATTGGAATCCCACTCACCTGCTGAGAAAGTACCCACAATGTGTACGAACCTCCGTCGGTTCACTCCCAGAATGAACTTGGCGGTCCATCATGCCCCTAACGAGTTCTTGACAAGCCGCGCATTGTGCTGTACAGAATCAGACACTAGTTAGATGAATGGCATCAGGTGCCGACAGGGTTTAAAAGGGAATCCCGTGAGATTCGGGAACGGTCCCGCCGCTGTGAACGGGGACGAAATCCGTAAAAGCCACTGATTTGCTGACAGGCAATGGGAAGGCTCGGAGAGTAGGACGATCCGTGAGTCAGAAGACCTGCCTGATGGCTGATGAGTCAATGGCACGTGGAAATACCGGATGACTCATTGAGGGACCAAGGTGAATCAGGGTGCAATCCTTAGAGCTCCAAGCTCTAAGGATTTTTTTTTGGCAGGAAATCTCGCCTGCCCTGCGCTGTCTCTCTTTCATCGAAATCGTCAGGCATTTCACCGCCCGCGAGTGTGATGGGGACAAAGGCCGTGCAAAGGTCACCGTCATGTCCATGGCATGACGGGAAGGCGTGTCGAGTGAGGATGAATGTGAGCCACGAGGGTCCAAGGACCTATATTGGAAACAAAGGCATGGGCCATGATGCATAGCTCAAGAAAGCAGTTCATGATGGTAGTCCCAGGCGCACTATTGCTTCTCTATATGGCTTTTCCCATTCCATCCAGCGCCCAAACAGACCAGGAGACAGCCACATTGGATGCGATTGTAGTAACCGCTCAAAAACCTGAAAGAAGCCAGGAGACCGGCGATGTCAACCTCGAGGCAACACCCTCTTTCTACTCCTTGATCACCAGGGAGGAGTTCGAAGGAAAAGTCGAAAGCCTCGCCGAGGTCATTGAGAAGGAGGCAGGTGTGCAGGTTCGGCAGGCCGGCGGCTTGGGCAGTTTTTCGACGGTTTCACTGAGGGGGTCTACAAGCGACCAGGTCCTTGTGTTCCTGGACGGCATTCTCTTGAATGATGCATCCGGCGGGGGTGTTGATCTCAGCACGATCTCACTGTCTGATGTTGAGTCCATCGAGATCTACAAGGGCACGACACCCGCCGTCTTCGGAAGGTCTTCCATTGGTGGTGCGGTCAACATTCGGACCTTGCGCTCTCAGAAAGGCATCCACGGCAACTTGAGCGCCGGCTATGGCTCCTTCGATACCTGGAAGGTCTCGGGGCTTCTAAACCACAAGCCCGGCAAGTGGGACTATCTGATTTCGGCTGACTACCTGAAGAGCGATAACGATTTTGCATTCCTGAACGACAAAGGCACCGATTGGAATCCGGATGATGACCGGGTCGAAAAACGGCACAACGCCCAATTCCATGAAAACAACATCCTGGCAAAAACGGGGTACGATCTGACGGAACAAGTACGGGTCGATTTCATGGACCAGTGGTTTTCCAAGGAACAGGGACTGCCCACCTGGAACAACAGCGAATTGGCCAGGACGAGCTTCAAGACGGACAGGAACATCGCGACCCTGAAGCTCACTGCCAACGACCTGAGCCCATACCACTTCAACACGAGCACCTTTTTAGATTACACGCACAAGGTCGAGGAATATGATGATTCGGAGGGGCAGGTCGGACTCGGCAAACAGTTCAACAGGTACACTACGGATCGTTACGGCGGCCATTTCGTGGGGGACTGGCACACCGCCTGGAATAGCCTGAGCCTCATGCTGGATGCTCAAAGGGAGACGTATGCTCCCGAAGACCTTCTCAAACCCGACAATCAGATCGGTGAAAGCCTCCGCGATTCCTTTTCCATCGGCATGCAGGACACCCTCTATCTTTTTCATGAAAAGGTCATTGTGATCCCTGCCTTCCGTTACACGCACATTCACGATGAACGCAGAAGCGCCGTCGACATGTGGGGAAGGTCCGAGAAGGGCAGCACCGAATACATCAGCTCCTGGAACCCTCAATTGGGCGTGAAATACCGGCCCTTGGAGATTCTGACACTGAAGGCGAACATAGGGCGGTATTTACGTGAACCTTCGTTCTTCGAACTCTTCGGTGACCGAGGTTTCTTTGTCGGTAACGATGATTTGAAGCCCGAAAAGGGAACGAATTTCGATGCGGGCTTCGAAATCCGTTGGGGCGGTCTCAACGATTGGTTGAAGGATATCAATGTGAGTGCGGCATACTTCCATAACACTGTGGATGACCTGATTACCCGTGTCTACGATGCCAGAGGCATCGGGAAGTCCGTGAATATCTCCAGGTCGGTCATTGAAGGAGTGGAAATGTCCTTCAAGGTTGATTTCCTGAAGCACTTCCGGCTAATCGGCAACGCGACCTGGCAGGACCCTGTGCAGGAAAATGAAATCGAGGCCTTTGACGGAAAGATCCTTCCGGGCAGGTTCCAGGAATCGTATTTGGCAAGGTTTGAGGCGTTTCATGGTCCGTTCAAGGTTTACGCGGAATATCTCAATGAGAAGGGTCTCTATTATGACTCGGCCAATCTCCTGGAAGCCAAGGATAAAAGGGAGATCAACGTTGGGGCCTCCGTTGCATATCGCTCGCTTACGGTCACCGTTGAAGTAAAGAATGTGGGAGATGAGCAATACGAGGATTTCAACGGGTACCCGATGCCCGGGAGGTCCGGGTACCTCATGGTGCAGTACAAGTTCTAGCGGGATGTTGGACAGTGGGTGGATTTCCCTCTGGACGGAGGGCGTCGGTTTGATGTGGGGCGATGGATGCATTCAGGTCTGCAATGTATCCGGAACGTTCGTCCTTTTGTGATCGTTGTGCCAGGGACTTCTAGAAGAGGAGTGTCACGATGCGAAGAAGAGAGATGATTGCGTTCATGCTGGGGGTTGTGTTTCTTCTTACGGGGGTTCTTCTTGTTCACGACGGAAGCGCCGCTACTTGGGAAGCGGTCATTGCCACTGCGGCCGCGGACTACTCGAGCGGAGCACATTCGGTGGCTTCGGTAGACCGGCCGCGGACCATTCAGAATAACCTGGTGCCGACGATTTCGGACATCACGGTGGTCGCACGGGGCAAGTATTTCTTCCGCATAGAAAGGTACAATGCGGACAACATTGCCAAGTATGACATCACCAACCCCGGATCTCCCATCTGGCAGTTCTCCACCATGGACTCCACAGATGTCCAATCAAGCGATCCCCACGACATGGTTTTTGCCTCATCAGTCAAGGCCTTTGTGCTGCGTTATGGCTCCACCAAAGCGTGGATTGTCAACCCGAACGCAACGGTGGAATCCCAATTCAAAAAGGGGGAGCTTGATCTGAGCCATTATGCGGATTCTGATGGAATCCCGGAAATGCACAGCGGAGTCATCGCCAACGGCAAGCTTTTCATCGTGCTGCAGCGAGTGGACAGCGACAATGGATGGGTTCCCTCCAACACCCCCTACCTGGCTGTTTTCGACGTGAAGACGAACAAGGAGATCGATACGGGCAAGGGCAAGGGCGGACTGAAAGGAATTCCTCTCCCCGTCAGAAACCCCATGGCCATCCGGTACTGTAAAGGAAACAACACCATCTATGTTCAGGGCGTCGGCTCCTACCCGGGATTTGGAAACCCCCAGTACGAATACACAGGGGGGATTGTTGCGGTCAATCCCGATACGTACAGCCGCAAGATGGTCGTGAATGACGGAGACCAGACGAATCATCCTTATGGTGCCATAAGCGGAATGGCCATCGTCTCCAGGACTAAAGGATACTTCGTTGGATACAAGGGATGGGGGAACAACCTGCTCTATCGCTTCAATCCGACCACAGGCAAGGTTTTGGGGAAAGTCGGCCAGGGTTTGGAGAACATCAACATCCCCGGCTTCGACTCATCGGGAGTACAGGGGGATAAGAATGGAATGCTCTGGGTTTGCGATGCTAGTAAAGCCCGCGTTGTGATCCTGAATACCAAAACAAACAAGGTGGACCAGAGCCTGAAGACGGGCCTCAATCCGCAAAAGGTGGTATTTGTGAAATACTAGAGCTTCGAGACGATCGGGCCCAAAGTCCTGGCCCTGTGACTTCCCAATGAGGCCAGATAACGACCGCATCGCAGATCGGGTTTCTATACCCGACACTTAGGCGCAAAACCTGTGGGGATTGGAATCCCGACCCACTCATTGAGGAGGTAGTGTTCCGTTGTTAAGCTCCTGGAATTGCAGCAGCATCGGCTCACAATATAATTGACAACAGCTGGGAACTGATGTATCGGAATGAGAAACAGTGATAGGCATCAGGTGCCGCAAGGGTTAAAAGGGAATCCCGTGAGAATCGGGAACGGTCCCGCCGCTGTGAACGGGGACGAAATCCGTAAAAGCCACTGATTTGCTGGGATGCAACGGGAAGGCTCGGAGAGTAGAACGATCCGTGAGTCAGAAGACCTGCCTGATGGCCGACGAGTCCATGGCACGAGGAAATGCCGGATGACTCATTGAAGGATCAAGCTGAATCAGGGTGCAATCCTTAGAGCATACAGCTCTAAGGATTTTTTTTTGCCTTCACACGCTGTTTCCGTCCGTCTTCAACTTCTGAATTGAACCATCATACTCTCACCCTCCGGGCAGAGCGTCTTGCCTGGCTGGTGATCTCTCCAAAGGAGGTTCGCTAT
>JAAYUJ010000526.1 GCA_012517775.1 Deltaproteobacteria bacterium | reverse complement strand
GCCGCTGATGAGAAAGCACCAGGCTATAGCGGTGACGAGAAGCAGTTCAGGAATCTTGGCGACATAGGCAAACAATCGTGCAAGGAGATACCGGCTCATCAGCAGGGACAGGGCGACCAGGCCCGCTCCCTTGACGAAGGAGAAAAGGATGACGGACGCTTGAGGGGTCAGGAGACTTGGCTGAAGAGATAGAAAGAGAATCGCCCAGATATCCTGGAACACGAGAATTCCCAGAGTGATGCGCCCTGGAAGCGTCGTGAGCTCGAACTTGTCGTAGAGGACCTTCACGACGATCATGGTGCTGCTGAGGGCCATCGCCACGGCAAGATACAGTGCGTCCAAACGCCCCCCCTCCAACTGAAAGCCGATGAGCAGAAAGAACCCAATTCCCAGGGCGGCACAGATGATGAACTGGGAGACGCCCGAAATGATGAGAGTCCTACCTGCAGCAAGGAGTTTCTTCAGATCGATTTCAAGACCGATAATGAAAAGGAGGAGAATCAAACCGATTTCCGAAATCAGGGTGATGCTCTCCCGGTCTTTAATCAATCCAAATCCCAATTCTGGGCCGAGGACAATTCCTGCGACAAGGTAAGCGAGGAGGAGAGGCTGCCTGCATGCCTTGGCAAGAAGGGCAAAAGCGGTCGCCACGACGATGGCAAGGCCAATGTTTGAAAGAAGATCGATCTCGTGCATGGAGTCACTCATTGGTTCACGGTTATGGAAAGGGATGGAACCGTTCTGGAACATCCAGGGAGAGCGTCTCCCACCCCTCCTGGAGCCGTCAGAATCTCTTCTGATCCGGGGGAGGAGGGATCTCGCTTCCACATGACTTGCAAATCACTGTCTTTTTCTTGTCACGGGGAGAAACCATCTGGGTCTTCCGGCACTTGGGACAGGTTCTCTTCGTGTAGGCTACCGCACTGATAACAGAGGCAAACAGGGGATTCATCAGGATTTCTCCTTTCCGTCGTCCCTGCCGAAGAGGGATCGGACAGCAGCAAGCTTCTCGGGGTCCCCGACAAGCACACAGATGTCTCCCGGGAAAAAGACCGTCTCGGCTGAAGGATTGGAGATCATCTCGGTGTCGCGGCGCAAGGACAGAAGTGTAACGCCGTGGTGTTTCCTTAATCCCACCTCCGCCAGGGACTTCATGACGATGGGTGCCCCTTCATGCACGCGAAATGAACAGATCTCCGCGTCAGGAAGGTAAAGCCTGTAGTCACAAAAAGAATCCGTGCAAAAAGAAGTGGCTTCATCGGAGAGTTTTCTCAGCATCTCATATCCATCATTTCGCACCACGGCCACAAACCGTTCGATCTCATCTCTCGGCACAAGGTACTTGGCCAGTACCCGGCTGAAGATCTCCACGGACGTTTCGAATTCCTCCGGTATCACTTCGTTCGCCCCCAGGTCGTAAAGGGGCTTCATCTCGGGGAGAAACCGGGTGCGGGTGATGATGTACAGTCTGGGATTGGCGCTTCGGGCCGACGCAACAACCATGCGGGTTGCAACCGGGTCAGGGATTCCCACAACCATGACCCTTGCCCGGTGAATGGCTGCGTGTTCCAGAACCGCCTCCTGTGTCGCGTCACCGTAAATGATGGGCTCTCCCCTGCCCTTTTCTTTCTTCACAGTAACGGGATTCGTTTCCACGATCAGATAGGGAATACCGGCGTTCCTGGCCGCTCGGGCCACGTTCCTGCCGTTGACGCCGTAACCTACGATCACTAGGTGGTCCATGCGGGTGACACCATTGGCTGGTTCCTCTTCGGGAGGATCGCTCCGCTGGTTCATGGGATAGAAGCCGGTCTGGAGCCGCAAGGGAACGGGAAACTGCATGAAAAAGTTCACGGCTCGCGGTCCCTGGGCAATGATGAAAGGGGTTGCCGCCATGGTAAGGACTGAAACCGCCAGAAATATCTGGTAGGCATTCCCTGAAAGAAGCCCATATTGCGTGCCCGCTTTAGAGAGGAGAAACGAAAACTCTCCGATCTGATTGAGGCCCAGTCCGGCAAGGAGCATTGTCCGAAACGGATATCCGAGAAGAGCCGCAGCTCCCCCCCCGATGATCGTTTTCAGGGTCATGACCCCCAAAACGATGATTAGAACTTGGGCCGGGTGTTCGAGAAGCACGTGGATGTCGACCAACATACCGATGGAAATGAAGAAGATGCTGGTGAAAAGGTCACGAAACGGGAGGAGGCTGCTCAAAGCCTGGTAGCTGTATTCCGACTCGGAGATGATGAGACCGGCCAGGAAGGCGCCCAGGGCGAGGGAAAGGCCGATACTGGATGTGAGCCACGCGACGGCTAGACAGATGACCACGACGGTGATGAGAAAAAGCTCGCGACTCCGGGTTCGTGCAATCTGATAGAGGAGGGGGGAAACCAGCCACCTGGCGCTTGCCAGCGCCAGAGCCACCACGGCAAGTCCCTTCAGGAGGAGCACCAGGAATACTCCCCCGACTTCTCCGCTCACTCCGGCCATGAGGGGAATCATGAGCATCATTGGAACCGCCATGACGTCCTGAAAAATCAGGATGGCCAGGCTGATCTTCCCCTGCGGGCTGTCCACTTCAGCCCGCTCCTGGAGGATTTTCAACAGGATCGCCGTGCTGCTCAGAGAAACAAGAAACCCAAGGAAGACGGACTTTCCGAAACCTTGATCAAAATGATAGGCAAGGAGAAAAGTGACCAGAAGCGTGGCCGCAACCTGGAATGTGCCCCCGATGAGAACCGATCGTCTCAGCTCCCAGAGGTTCTTCATGGAAAACTCCAGGCCGATGGTAAAAAGGAGCAGCACCACGCCTATCTCGGCTAGCATTTCCACTTCATGCACAGCGCCGATGAGGCCCAGCCCATGAGGTCCCGCCAGTACCCCGGTCAGAAGAAAACCGACAATCGTCGGGATCTTCAAATGGTGGCATGCGAAGAGGACAGCGGTAGCCATGGCAAAAATGATCAGTATGTCGGTCAAGAGCGGTATCTGCATGGTCAATACTCAGCATTCCATGAAACCCGGAACTGGTAAGGTGGCAAACGGCTCCTGCAATGAGAAGCTTTCTGGTTCCTTTTCATGGTCGCGGATTCTAGTGGGGCATGAGGCGCCTGTCCCATTGCAGGCAAAAATCTCAATAAACCTTAACGGCCTTGACAAAAAAACCGCTACCACGAACCGGTCTCGTGATAGCGGCCCGACTATCTCATTCAACCTCTGGAGACAAGTCATAGTAACTTCTCAATAAGTCCAAGTAGCGACCACTTCGCAGGTCGGGTTTCCATACCCGACTTCTTGGCGCGAGGGCTGTCGGGATTGGAATCCCGACCTACTTATTGAAAGGGTACACGTCCTCCTCCTATCTAATGGATTTCTATATCGGAATCAACCTTGGAAGATTCCGGCTCAGTGGAAGATACTGCAGACACCCCCCGATTCCTTTCGAAAAGGTCTTGCTCCCGTTTTCTGCTCATGGGTTCCAATCAGCGGACCTCATGATCATGATGCATGACAGACCCATGTCCCCTCAATCATGTGGCAAATACCCGCCACTTTCTTCAATTCGACGACAAAAGCGATGCCCATTCCCGGTTTGTTGAGCTTTCCAGCCTCCATAATTGCTGCAAGAACTTCCTCAGTCTTGTTTCCTCGAACAATGGTCAGGACAATCTCTTTTTCCGGTTCGATGGGGATCCCGAATAGCGTCTGTGTTTCATGAATACCGGTGCCTCTACCGAAGACGATGGTTCCTCCTTCAGCCCCGGCAGCTTTGGAAGCCTTCACAATCATGTCGGACCAGCCCCTGTTCACGATCGTTACGATCAGATCGTGGGATTGTATCTCATTCATGCCCGCTTCCTTTTCCTCCAAGAATAGAGCAGACCCAAAGACATCAAGGACAAAATCGGCGCCATGGCTACGAGAGCAATCAAGCCGAAGCCATCCAGAATGGGGCTGCGGTTCCCGAGTATGGTGGCCACTCCCACTGACAGGGCCATGACGAACGTGACGGTCATGGGTCCCGTTGCAACACCGCCTGCATCGAAGGCAATGGACACAAATGTCGGGTTGGTGAACCTGAGCATACCCAGGATGATCAGGTAACCCGGAATGACAAAATAGTGAATCGGAACCCCGTAAACAGTTCGAAACATTCCCATGGCCACGAAGACAGCTACTCCCGACGCCAGGGTGATCAGGATGACTCTTGCCCTTATGAAACCGCTCGTTGCCTTTTCCACTTCAAATCCGAGAATTCGGACGGCCGGTTCTGCAATGGTTGCGACAAAGCCAAAGGCAAAGCCTATGGGCACAAGGATCCATTTGTTTTCGGACGCCCCGAGCAGGACCCCCATTTCCGTGCCTGCAGGGAGAAATCCAACCTTGACTCCCTGTAGAAACAGCACAAGTCCCACGAAGGCCATGCAAACGCCCTTCACGAGGTTGACGATATAGGCGGCCGGCAACCTCAGGAAAAATACCTGAAATAATCCAAAGAAGAGGAGCAATGGTCCAAGGGCCACCGCAACCTCCGTCAGAATCTCTCCAATTTCGAGGAACTTCAGCAGTTCGTTCATCGATAGATCATCCCGAGAAGCATCACCCCGAGGACCGGGCCGATGGACGCCAGACCCACGAGACCGAAGCCATCCGAGGCGGGTGACTTGCCCCCCAGAACGCTGGTCGTTCCAATGCCGAGAGCAAGGATGAACGGCACTGTGACAGGACCGGTTGTCACACCTCCTGCATCAAATGCGATGGGAACGAAGTTGGGATGCGTGAAGGCGCTGAGGAGCAAAACTAAAAGATACCCCACTGCAAAAAGATAAGCGATGGGGGTTCCCAGAACGATCCGAAGCATGGCCATGCAGACGAAAACACCTACCCCAAGGGCTACTGTCAGAATCAAAAGGCCTCTTCCAATGTTACCCTCGGAGACAACATCCACTTGATGAGCCAGGACTCTGACATCGGGCTCCGCCACCGTGACCACAAAACCCAACACGAAGGCTATCAGGAGAATGAACCAGAGGGAACCTCTTTTGGGAAGCTCCTCGCCGATCAGTTCGCCCATCGGCAGGAGACCGATCTTCACCCCGTGCAGGAAAAAGAGCAGTCCGAGCATTACGAGAAACGCGCCAATGAGGAATCGTAGGAACGTCACAGTGGGCAACGAAACCAGGGATACCTGCAGGATGATCACGACGGCGGTGATCGGGGTGACTGCCTGGAAGGCCTCAATGAGACTGTGCTTCAAACCGCTCAGCATGCATGCTCCGTTCAGTCCTTCTTGGCAATTATGGTACTTGGGTCACATCAGTTGTGCAGTCAGAGGCATGATGGCCCGTCTCGGGCAAATGGAAACAACGCGCTGTGCTACTCTGCTACAGCCTGGTTCCTCTCGATTTCAAAAAGAGCCGGATCATAAAACTCCGGGGCCTTCAGCCCCAAGAATTGGAAGCAGGTGGCGGCGATGTTGGTCAGTCCGGGACTCCTGATCGCTGGATTCACCCGTATGGCACGTGTCCCTTCCGGATCGTAGACAATGAACCAAACGGGGTTCAGCGTGTGAGCCGTTTTCGCCTTGGGCTGGCCGTCCCTGTGGGTTTTCACCTGCCCTGTCTTCTTGTCGAGTTCGTACATCTCTTCGGCGTTGCCGTGATCGGCTGTCACCAGCAGGATTCCTCCGACCTTGCGGACAGCCGCCATCAATCTTCCAAGGGAGAGGTCCACCGCTTCCACGGCGATCCGCGCCGCCTGGTAAACACCCGTGTGCCCGACCATGTCCCCGTTGGGGTAGTTGAGGCGAATGAAATCGTACCGCCCTGATCCAATGGCTTCGATCACCCTGTCGGTGATTTCCGAACACTTCATCCATGGCCGCTCCTCGAACGGGACCCTGTCGGAAGGAATCTCGATGAATTCCTCCAGTTCCTCATCCAATTGTCCCGACCGATTCCCGTTCCAAAAGTACGTGACGTGGCCGAACTTCTGAGTCTCGCTGATAGCCAGCTGACGGATTCCCTCCCTGCAGAGGAATTCACCCATGGTTTTGTCTATATGGGGCGGTTCCACCAGAAAGTTCCTCGGGATATGCACCTCGGTATCGTACTCGAGCATTCCAGCATAGGCTACTTTCGGCCGAGGCGTCCGAACAAAATGGTCAAATTCTTCGTCTTCAAACGCACGACTGATTTCAATGGCCCGATCGCCCCTGAAGTTGAAGAAGACCACTGCATCGCCGTCCCGAATGGGTCCGACGGGTCCGGTCGTGTCGGCAATCACAAACGGGGGGAGATCCTGATCGATCACCCCGGGGTTTTCCAACCTGTACGTTCTGATGGCATCCTCAGCGGAAGGGAAAGACCTCCCCTCCCCAGCTACGTGGGTCTTCCAGCCTTGGGCCACCATGTCCCAATCGGCCTCGTAACGGTCCATGGTGATCTTCATCCTGCCTCCGCCGCTCGCAATGCGGTAGTCAACCCCGGCCGTCTCACGAATCTCCTTGAGAAATGCCTCAAAAGGAATCACATATTCCAGGGCCGATGTCTCTCCAACGTCCCTTCCATCCAGAAGAATGTGTATTCTTGCCCTGGGCTGCTTTTCCTCGTAGGCGAGATGTCGCAGCATGGCATGGAGGTGGTCCATGTGGCTGTGAACATTTCCGTCCGAAAAGAGACCGATAAAGTGAATCGTACCCCCGTGGTCCCGGGCGAAATTCATCAAGCGCCGCCATCCTTTGTCCTGAAAGACCCTGCCCGATTCGATGGCTTCATTAACCAGCCGGGCACCCTGGGGAAAAACGCGGCCGGCTCCTATAGCATTGTGACCCACCTCAGAGTTGCCCATGTCTTCGTCCGAAGGGAGTCCCACCGCGGTTCCATGCGCTTTAAGCAGTGTAAAAGGGCAGTTTTCCAGTAGCCAGTCCAGGTGGGGAGTATACGCTTCGGCGACCGCATTGCCGGTTCTCTCTTTCCGGCAACCGATTCCGTCCATAATAACGATGGTCAGGGGCTTGCACTGCTGTGCCTTCACAGGTTGCTGCTCTCTCTCCAGGAAACATCCTCGTACGATGCCCCCATGCGCTGAGTGAGCCATCGCCGGGGTCATCGTCGATGGCGAAACGTCTTGGGCCGCTCACTGAGGGTTACGGTCACGTTCTTCCTTCCACCTTCCCATCGGACAATCTCCATGCTGACTCTGTCGCCCGCCCGCATTTTCCGGATTCTGCGAATGACGGAATCGGCATCCGCGACGGGCTCACCGTCGACCCCCACAATAATGTCCCCGCCCACCAGAATGATATTGTTGCCGAACTGAGCCCTTGAATGCCCGCCTTTGATGCCCGCTCTGTCGGCAGGACCTCCTCGCGCGAGTTCCACCACCATTGCACCTGAATTGACGGAAAGCTTCAAGGCTTCGGCAAGGTCCGGGCTCAAGGTCATGAGTGTGGCGCCAAGCCAAGGATAGGCATAATAGCCCTTTTCAATGAGATCATTCAGGACCCTCTTTGCCGTGTCCACCGGTATGGCGAAACCGATTCCCACGCTCGCCCCCGTCGGACTGAAGATCGCCGTTGTGATTCCGATCATTCTGCCGGAGGAATCGAGGAGCGGGCCGCCTGAATTACCGGGGTTGATGGAGGCATCCGTCTGAATGATGGCATCCACCAGCGCACCATTGGATGACTTGATGGTGCGGCCCACTGAACTGATCACACCGGTTGTGAGAGTCTGTCCCAGTCCGAACGGGTTGCCGATGGCAATGGCCTTTTGACCGACTTTAAGGCTTTCCGATGTGCCCATGGGAATTACGGTGAGATCCTGCCGTTTTGCTTCGATTTTGAGGACAGCCAGATCCACATCGGGATCGGAGCCGATGAGCTTGGCACCGTATTTCTTCCCATTGGCAAGGGTGACTTCCAACTTGGTTGCATCCTCGATCACGTGATGGTTTGTGAGGATATATCCCCGAGGATCGATGATGGATCCTGAACCCGCCCCCTGTCGCGGCACGATGTTGAAAAAGAAATCGTGCTCCAGGACCGTACTGCTGATATTCACCACGCCGGGAGCGACCCGGTCATAAACATCGATATTATTTCTCTCATCCTCTGTCAATGCACAGGCAGTAACATGAAAACCGCTCCAGGAAAGGCAGATGACGACAAAGAAAAGCCATAAGCTCTTGATGAATCGCATATTCACACCTCTGGTTCTTTTGAACAAACCCTGACCTGATAAGTCCCCCGGCTCCATTACACCCAGGTCGGAATCCCATTTCCAATAGCAGGATGTCGGGCTGGAAACCCGACCTACAAATCCCGTCCTCAGCCATTTCTTCGTTTCTCGTGTTCCGCAGGACATGAAAGACTCCCGCAGAGGGTTTTCACCTCACACGGTAGACCCTGCGAAAAATCCAGTATACCAACAGCCCGGCAAGAATCCAACCCACCCATCTTCCCCACTGATTCATCAGTCCAGGAG